>JACQUQ010000028.1 GCA_016210175.1 Chloroflexota bacterium
CGACCGCATCCGGGGCTTCATGGAGTGGGCCGGGCTGGAAGACGACATCCCTATCGAGCACGGCCTGGTGACCAAGTCCATCGAGACAGCCCATACCAAGGTGGAAGCCTATAACTTCGACCTGCGCAAGCACCTCGTGGACTACGACGACGTGATGAACGCGCAGCGCGACATGATCTACACCGAGCGGCGCAAGATCCTCTCCGGGGCCGACCTGCGCGCCAACGTGCTGGAGATGGTCCACGAGGAACTGGACGAGGCGCTGAGCAGCTACGTCGTCGGGCCGCACGAAGACCAGTGGGACCTGATGGGGCTGCTGACCGAGCTGAACCAGATCCTGCCCCTGGCCCCGGACATGACCCCCGACGAGTTGGCCCGCAAGTCCCGGGAGGAGATCGAGGAGCGGATACACGAGCACGCCGACCTCGTGTACCAGGGGAAAGAGCAGGACCTGTCGCCGGAGGGGACCCGCATCCTGGAGCGGCTGGTCATGCTCCAGACCATCGACAACCTGTGGGTCGAGCACCTGACCCGCATGGAGGACATGCGCCAGGGCATCGGGCTGCGGGCCTACGGTCAGTCCGACCCGCTGGTGGCCTACAAGCGCGAAGCGTATGAGATGTACAACGACCTGCGGCGCAACATTCGGCACACCATTGCCCGCACCATCTACCACGCTACCCTGGTGCGGCAGGCGGCGCCCCAGGCCCCGCAGCCGAGCCGCACCAACCGGGACGAGGCGGCGGGCGGCCGTCCCCTGCGCGTGCCCGCGGGCCACAAGGTCGGGCGCAACGACCCCTGTCCCTGCGGCTCCGGCAAGAAGTATAAGCGGTGCCATGGCGCGGCAGCGTGAGCGCCCCCTAGGGGAGAGTGGCATTGCTCTTTCGCACGACCGACCCCTTCGGCTGGCCGGTCGAGTGCGATATCGGGCAGTGGAACCACCATATCGTCGCCGAGCACCCGGAGCTGGAAGGGTATGAGGCTCTGGTGCGACTGACGGTAGAAGAACCTCTTGAGGTGTACCAGTCTCACACCCATCCGCACCGACGGATATTTTACCGGATGGCCCAGCTCCCACCGCCATATGGCCTTTGCTACGTCAGGGTAGTCATCGAATACATGAGGTCGCAGGCACGCGAGGAGCCGCTAGGTCGCATTATCACGGCATTCCCTACCAGAATATCCGGTGGGGAGATACATTGCTCTGGCCTGTGCCCACGATGCGCCAGCATTCGGAGTAGCCCCATGAACCTGCCGCTGGAGCGGATCGCCATCAATCCCAAAGAAATCGCACAGTTCCGGATCGTGTATGACCGCAAGTATGATACGCTCTTCGTCCGGCCTGAACCGCCCAGGCCCGCTATCGCGGTTGACGTGGCTGGCGAGATCTGGCTCAGAGTCGATCCCGAGACGATGCAAGTGGTGGGCTTGGAGATTGAGGACTTTGCGACAGTGTTCCTGAAAAGACACCCGGACCTTGCCCACTTCTGGCGAGAAGTCCAGCCGAGCCGCCTCCCGTGGCGCCGCAAGGGGGAGATGGCAACCTTTGCGCTGGTGCTCGGCGAGTTTGTGCGCCGGGCCTTCCGATCCCAATTGCAACAGGCACATTCGCCCTTCACCTAGCAAGCGAAAGAGGTAGCCCTATGGAGCGGCAAACCCTCGCCGTCGGCGTGGCCGACCTGCTCAACTTCGCCAGGGCGGTTGATGCCGTCGGCTCCGACGGGGAGGTGGACCTGTTGCAGGCGGCGTACCAGGCGGCGGGCGATGTGATCCTCCAGCACGGGGGCCAGATCCGCAAGTACCTGGGAGACGCCATCCTCTTCACCTTCACCGATCCCCGGCAGGCAATCAGCGCCGCCCACGAGATCGTGGCCGGCTATCGCTTTGCTGTCGGTTCCCTGACGTTGCGTTACCGGGTCGCCATTGTGACGGGTGAAGTCCTGGTCGGGCAGATAGGGCATCCGTCGTACCTCGTCGAAGACATTCTGGGTATCACCGTCAACCGCGTGTTCCGGCTGCTCCCGGAGGCGTCGAGAAGCGCATCCGGCGTGGCCTTGTGTGATGAGACCTGGAAGTATATATGAACAAGTATCCTGCTGCAAAGAAGGGCAAAGAGCACTGACATGGGACAATTGGGTTTGCACTAAATGCAAAATTGGGTAGAATAGATGTTGATATGAGATGGTGGTCCCCTCACGTGGGTGAAGCCTAGGGGTAGCATAAAATGGCCAAGCACATGGTTTCCATCGCTCCCGAGGAGTTTGATCTGCTGCTCCGGCACACCATGAATCCAGGAACGCCCGTTCCATTCGTCGATGCTGAGCGAACGGAAGACGGGAACATTCTTCTCATTGGCGAACCCGCCGCCTTCGACAGACTCTGGGAAGACTTCCGCTATACCTTCGACCTTCATTGGCACGGTGCAGATCTCCCGGAAGAAGAAGTCAACGCCACGCTCGGCGTCCTGATGAAGTTGACCAAACACGAGCGACACCAGCGGAAGGTTACATGGGGAGATAGACTCCTCGCTTGGTTTGGCGGCGATCGCTTTTGGGATGATGCCTGGAACAATGCATATGCATGGTATGTTAATCCGTATCTCACAGTCATTATCACATTGCCGCTAGGACTTTGGTACTTCTTTTGGATAGTCTTTACTGTCCTCCATTTCCTAGGAATACAGATAAGCGGTGTCTTCTGGAACCCGCCATTGGGCACTATCGCGTGGATACTTGTTGGTTGGGAATTTCTGTCCATCCCGATTGAATTGGCAGCTTTAGCTGTTGGTATGATTTATCTTGGATTGCCTGCCATTGGTCACGGTTCACTGCCATGTTGGGCAAAGCCGGTGGGTTATCTAAGTGTTATTATTGTGGGTTCCATCACGTTTGAGTTGTTGAAGAGTCTTCAGGTAGCTATAATGAACCTTCTCGGTATACCTTGGATATTTGAGGATAGAATGTCCACTATCGGCGCAGGAATTGCATTTTTCATTACCGTTGGAGCATTCTTGTGGATGGGTGTAAATAGGTTCATAAACCGAAGGATATCTGGTTAATGACCAACCACGACCTCGCCGCCATTTTTGACCATATTGGCACCCTCCTGGAACTCAAGGGGGAGAACCGCTTCAAGTTCCAGGCGTACCAGCGTGCGGCGCGCGCCATCGACCACTACCCCCTGCCTATGGCCCAACTTGCCGCCGCCGACCGGCTCAACGAGGTGCCGGGCATCGGCGAGGCCATCAGCGAGAAGATCCGGGAACTGCTTCAATCTGGCCGCCTGCGCTTCTACGACACGCTCCGGGCCGAGTTCCCGCCCGGGCTCGTCGCGGTCATGGACATCCCCGGCGTGGGGCCGAAACTGGCCGGGCGCTTCTGGAAGGAACTGGGCATCGAGAGCGTCGAGGACCTGGAGCAGGCCCTTGCGGAGGGCCGGGTGGCGGCCCTGCCCCGCCTGGGCGCCAGGAGCGCCGAGAACATCCAGCGGAGCATCGAGGCCCTGCGCCAGCGGGACCAGCGCCTGCCCATCGGCGCGGCCCTGAGCCTGGCGGTCTCCCTGTGCGGGGACCTCCGGGCCGCGGCCCCCGTGACGGAAGTCGTCCCCGCGGGCAGTGTCCGGCGCTTTCGGGAGACCGTGGGGAACATCAACCTCGCCTGCGCCGCCGCAGACCCGGCAGCGGTCGTGCGGGCCTTCGTGGGCTTGCCCGCCGTTGACCGGGTGGTGATGCAGGGTGAAGACCGGGCGACGGTGCTGGTGCAATCCGGGGTGGAGGTACACCTGTGGGTCGCCCGCGAGGACGCCTTCGGCTCCCTGCTCCAGCATCTGACCGGGAGCGGCGAGCATAACATTGCCGTGCAGGAGCGGGCACGGCGCCTGGGCCTGAGCGTCAGTGAATATGGCATCACCGACCTGGCGACGGGCGCGCTTACGCCCTGCCGTACCGAGGAAGAGGTCTACCGCCGTCTCGGGCTCTCCGCTATCCCCCCGGAGATCCGGGAAGGCGGCGAGGAGCTGGAGCAGGCCGCCACCGGGACGCTGCCCCGGCTGGTCCAGCCTGCGGATCTGCGCGGCGACCTGCACGCGCACACCCTCGCCAGCGACGGCAGGTCCACCCTGGAAGAGATGGTGGCTGCGGCCCGGGCGCGGGGCTATGCGTACCTGGCCATTACCGACCACTCCGTGGGCCGGGCCGTCGCCAACGGACTCTCCGTGGCGCGCCTGCGGGAGCACCTGGCGCAGATCCGGGCGCTCAACGCGCGCCTGGAGGGGCAGTTCCGCATCCTGGCGGGGTCAGAGGTCGATATCCGCGCCGACGGCTCCCTGGACTACCCGGACGAGGTGCTGGCGGAACTGGATATTGTGGTGGCCTCGGTACACTCGGCCATGGGCCAGGATAGGGAGAAGATGACGGAGCGGGTAGTCAAGGCCCTCTGCAATCCCCACGTGGACGTGCTGGGGCACCCGACGGCGCGGCTGCTGGGCAGCCGGGAGCCGGTGCAGCTGGATATGGAGCGGGTGTTCCAGGCCGCACTGGAGACGGGCACGGCGCTGGAGATCAACGTGTCCTTGCCACGGCTGGACCTGAAGGACACCCACCTCCGGCGGGCGGTGGAGCTGGGCGTGCCGCTGGTCATGTCCACGGATGCCCACCACACCGACCAGTTGGCGGCGATGGAGACCGGGGTTTCCCATGCCCGCCGGGGCTGGTGCACGGCCCACCACATCCTCAACACCCGCCCGCTCCCCGAGCTGCTGGCCTGGCTCCACCGGCATGGAGCGTAGCGCTCACCACCAAGGGCGCGGGGAGCACGGAAGTGAAACCGGAACAGCGGCGGGGCCGTTGCCCTCCGTGGTGCGTGGATGAAAGGGGAAAGACAGCATGGCGATACTGAAGAAAGGCCCCGTGCTCATCCGTCGGGCGCAGGAGGCGACGCCGCTGGCCATGGGCATGTGCTATCTCGCCGGCCGGAGCGCGCCCTCCGGGCGAGCGGACGCCGGGGGGACTATCGCCCGCCTCCAGTGGGCGCCCGGCGCCGATCCCGCGGAGGCAGGACCAGGCGAGTATCACGTAGAGTTCTCTGACGGCGTTTGGCTGGACATCGCGGTCACGCAGCACCTCCAGAGCGCCTGCGGACCGGAGGTCCTGCGGTTTCGGGCGCTGGGGCCGCTGAACGAGGGACCGCGCGCTAGCCAGCCGGCACGTCCCCGTGCATACGAGCGTTGATGGGGAGACCCGCCCGAGTCCAGCGACTTCTCTCGATCAAGCCAGCGCCCGGGGCGGCGAGTCAGCGGAACACGCCCTGGAGGCGCGGCCACGGCTCAATGGGTATGGGTGTCAGACCCGTGGCGGTGGCCGTGACCGTGGTCGTCCATCCCCGGAGGCGTGCTGTAGACGTCGTGCTCATGGTAGGAGGGACCGTGCTCGCCGAAGTAGGAGGAGTCGTACGCCGCATCGCCGGGCTTGACCCCACTCCTGGTCACGAAGCGAGAGATGGCGCGCGGCGCCCCCTCGTGACCGGCGGGGCAGGTCGCCGGGGCATCGGACTGACTGAGCGGGCGCAGGCGCTCGAAGCGCACCCGGCAGATGGGGCAGAGGTACTCGTAGATCGGCATCGGCATCCCCCCGAGGCGTCGTCGGCTCTCGGCCGTTCGCTTTCGGCCACGCGGCTGGTGGCTGACCGCTGACGGTGCTAGTGCGTATGGGTGCCGGGTCCGTGGCTGTGGCCGTGGCCGCCGCTGCCGTGCATCCGGTCGTGCGCGGCGAACACCGCCGGGTCCGATACCACGCCGCCAGGCTTGGTCGGGTGGTGGTTGGCGAAGGAGGAGAGCACCCGCTGTGCCCCCTCGTGGCCGGCGGGGCAGGTCGCCGGGGCGTCGGACTGGCTCATGGCGCGGAGCACTTCAAAGCGCACGTCACAGGTGGGACACGTATACTCGTAAATCGGCATGGCTCCTCCCACGGTCCACAGGTGTCGGGATGCCTGGGCCGCAGTATACCGCATCAGCCAGCCTGCGCCAAGGGGCACGGTCTGCTGTCTTCTCCCCCAGACGCCGGGGCGCTGTCCTCACTCCACGCCGCCCGGTGACGACCATGGCGTGACGACGCCTTGCCGCGTCCCGCCTCCAGCTCTTACCGTCCGCCGCGCCGCGTCCCGTAGACGACCTCGATGGTATGGGGCTGGTCGTGCGGGTAGGTGATGGTGAGGGCCTGCGTCCGGGTATCGTACTGAAAAGCGCCCAGGCCCGGCCCGGCCTCCAGCATGCGGCCATCGAGCCACACCTCCCTGGGGCGGGGCACATACAGCGTGAGGAAGCCGTCGATGGCGGCGGGTCCCTGCACCGTCACCGCGAGGCGCTGCGGCTCCTGGTGCGCCACCTCGAAGCTGCTGTTGGTCCACATCACGCCCGGCGCGCTGCGGAGGACCAGCAGGCGGAAGCTGTTGCCCGGCTGCCGCACCACCAGCCGGTCCCGGACCATGACGAAGCGCTTGCGTCCCACGACGTACACCAGATGGTTCTGGCGAGCATCCAGGCCGTAGTCCCTCAGTCGGATCCGGTACTCCTTGGGCTCCGGGCCCCGGTTGAGGATACCCAGGTAGGTCGTGCCGTCCACGGTGGTGCTGAAGGTCTCGGGCAGCCATCCCGGACCCAGGCGGGTGACGCCCTCGCGAAAGGCGGTGAAGTGGACCAGCCGCTCCCGCAGGGCGCTCAGGGTTTCGGGGTCCACGCTGGGCAGGTCGAAGCCCAGGGTAACGGGGAGGCCCAGGGCCAGGCTGGCCTCCAGCCACGACCGGGCCAGGGAGTTCTCGTCGGGGTCCATGTACAGGGCGCCGATGTTGCCGTACTGCCCTATCAGGCGCTGGAACAGGCCGTAGTCCACGTGCCCTTGAAGGCCGGGAAAAGGATAGGGACTGCTGAAGACCGGCGCCTCATCGCCGTAGCGGAAGACGTGGGCGTAGCGGTGGGCAAAGGCCGGCATCACCCACCCGCTCTCGATGAAGAAGTCGGCAATCCCCAGGTCGGCGATGGCCTGGTGGGTGAACCGGTAGATCTCCATAGTCTGGCCCAGGAACTCCTGCTCCTGGCCGAAGCTCCCGAAGAACAGCTTGTCGATGACCTGCCCCTCGCCACCCCCCAAGCCGTCGAGCTTGATGCCATCCACACCGTAGCGCACGAAGAAGTCCCGCATCACCTCCGCCATGTACTCCCGGAGTTCGGGGTTCTGGTAGTTGTACACGTAGCGGCGCACTTCCCCATCGGGCTCCAGCGGGATGAGCCAGTCGGGGTGCTCATCAATGATCCCCCGCAGCCCCAGCCAGTTGCGGGGTGAGGCGTTGTCATCCAGGAAGGGAGAGGAGAAGTAGAGGACGACCCGCACACCACGCTGATGGGCGTAGTCCACCAGATCTTCCAGCCCGAAGGGGAACTTCTCCCGGTCCACGGCCCGCCAGTCCGCGCCCTCGCGGCCTTCGCTGATGTACCAGCCGGCGTCCACCAGCACGTTCCAGGGGCCGAGGTCCGCCAGGTTCTCGGCGATGAAGTCGATCTGGCGCTTGATCTCGGTATCCGAGATGTCGGTGTTGTAGACGTACCAGCTGAGCCACTGGTATTTGACCCACGACGGCACGGGCGGCGCCGGATAGAGGCGACCGATGACCTGGCGGTAGTTGCCGAAGGCATCCTTCAGCTCCGGGGTGTCCAGGGCTTCCAGGTACAGGCGCGGCACGTGCGCGGCAGCGCGCTCCAGGAGGGGCTGCTCCAGGCTCACCGCCGCAATGGGTGAACCCAGCTCGCGCCGGAACAGGAGCCCGGCGGGCAGGTCCACTTCGTCCAGCACCGCCAGGAGCAGCCCCCGGCCGGTGTCGCTACTCCAGACGACGAGGGGCTTCCCCAGGCCCACGGCATCCCGACGCCACTGGCTATCGTCGGTGATGGTGCCCTCCCGGAGGTGGCTGTAGTCGGTGAGGTAGCGGGCGTGCCCGGCAACGGCCATCAGCGCCCCCTGATCCTGGTCCAGGTAGCGAACCGCCCGCGGCCCTGGCTGCGCCACGCCGTCGGGCATGTCGATCTGGTACACCAGGGCCGGCGATGCCTCGGCCAGGCGCAGGCGCACGGTCACGACGTCCTCCGCCGCGCCCTCGCGCAGCCGGTAGTGGGCCTCCGCCTCGAGGCTCTCGCCCAGGGCAGGGTCGGTGACGCGGTGGACGCGATAGGCGCGGTCATCCTGGGGGACGGTATCCCGGTGCAGGTTCAGGGCTGCGCCGTCGCTCAGCAGCGTCGGGGCAAGCTTGGCGACCACCGGTTCCCCCGAGGGCAGGCGGACTATCGTCAGCATCCCGTGCTGTTCGCCGCCAAACCCCAGGAAGACCGCAGCGCGGTCGTTGGCCAGCACCAACCGCTGGCTGGCCGGGTCGAGCGCTCCCCGTGCCGTGCCCGCCTTCCCGCCGCTCCCCAGCGCCGCAGTGAGAGCTCGCAGGTCCGCATCGGCGCGCTGCTGCTCCGCGCTGCGCCAGGCCAGTGCGGCGGCGGCGCGCAACTCCTGCGTCCGCTGCACCTGTCCGGCGAGGACGCGCCGGGCGCGCTCCCATTCCTCCGGCGCGGTGGTGACGAGGCGGGCGCCGGCCCACACCGCGAAATCGCCGGTGGTTCCGTCGTCGGCGTCCGTGACCACCAGGCGCAGGCGCTGTCCGCCCGCCACCGGCGCCTGGAGGTGGCGCGGCCGCTCGCCGGCCCGCAGTACGCTGCTCTGAGCGACCAGGGCATCGTCCACAAAGACCAGGAAGCGGACGCTCCCCTGGGCGGTGGACACCTTGTCGTCAATACCGATGGAGGCCCGGAAGTAGGTCGCCCGGCCGTCCAGTTCCATGATGATCTCGGAGAAGGGGAAGGTGCCGATACCCTTCGCGTAGGGGCGTCCGCCCAGGGAGATCCCCTGCTCCTGGAAGGTGAGGTCGCGCTTCGGCGTGGGGTCGTTCCCGATGGCGACCCAGCCCGAGGTCGCCAGCGTCCAGGGGCGGTCGCTGAGGTACAGCGCCCCGCCCGGCTCGGCGGGTTCCTCTCCCTCCAGGGCGGGGGCTTCGATGTCCTCGGCAGGGCCGGTGATGAGGGCATCATCAAAGGCCAGCAGGCTTTCGGGCCGGTCCTGTGCGACCACCGGGACCAGCACGAGCGCCACGAGGACCAGCGCGATCGGGAGCAGGAAGGAAGGGCGGGAGCGCTTACGCATGGGGAAGCCTCTGACGGTGGTGACGCCTGCGCAGGGTACCCCACCCGCGGACGCGGAGCGCGCCGACTAGGGGCACCAGGCGGATCAGCCCGAACATGGAAAAGAAGAACAGGACAAGCCCGGCCATACTCACGCTGAGGCGGGCCCCGGCGACCACGGACCGGGGCTCGAAGACGAACTCGACCCGGTGGCGCCCCCGCTCCAGAGGCACGGCGCGGTACAGGTAGTCCGCCCGGTACAGGGGCGCGGCCACACCGTCCACATACGCTTTCCAGCCCGGATAAAACGAATCCGTCAGCACCAGATAGCCGGGCCGGGTGGCGTCGGCTTCCACGACCACCCGCAGCGTGTCATAGGAAACGATGCGGGCCGGGACCGGCGCCGCACCCACGTCCTCGGCGCTGGCCTGGGGCGCCTCGACGCCGTCGGATTCGGCCACGGACGCGCGCCCCTCCAGCCAGACGGTGCGCTGCGGGTCAAAGGGGCCCTCGGCCATCAGCCGCAGGGTGCTGCGGTTCGCCGGGACCCGCCGGGAGGTAGAGACCACAAAGGCTCGCGGCAGGGCCGCACCGTGCTCGAAGATACGGACCTGAGCATCCTCATACACCAGATGATAACGTTCCTCATCCTCGGGCATAATCTGGTGTTCATCCGGGGGCTTGCGGGAATGCAAGGTCAGACCGTACACCTTCACCCGGCCCTGGGGCACGACGGTGCGGAACTCCAGGCGCGTGGGTTTGCGCACGGGCCGGGGCAGCGGGATTTCCGCGTAGGAGACGGCTGCCTCGTAGCGCTGCGACCAGGGGTCCTCTTGGGGCTGTTTGAAGGCGACCGTCCGGGGCTTCTGGTGCCGCAGGCGGCCCGCCAGCTCCGGCGCCTCTGCGGCCTGGTCCGTCACGTGCTCCCCGGCCCGGACGGTCACCATTTCTCGCTGGCCGTCTTCTCCGTAGACCGTGATCTCAGCAACCGGCGTCCCCTGGGCCAGCTCCAGGGCTCCCTCCAGCCCAGCAATCAGCTTGATCGCGTCGGTACGCATCGAGACGACCCGGAAACGGCCACTGGCGTTGGGGTTCGTAGACGTGCCCTGGAGCAGTGGGCGGCTGGGGTGGTAGGACGCGCCGCTCACCGAGGGGAGGGGGGTAAAGGTCGCCGGGCGGATCAGGTAGCGCACGCCAGCCAGGGAGAGCAGGGTGTGCTGCGCCGGCTGGAGGAGTGAGATGTACTCCTGCTGCCGGGTCGGGGTCAGGGATGTGTAGCCGTTGACCGTGGCGATGCGCCAGGGGAGCAGGCGGTTCGGGCGGGCATCCCAGGGCCAGGGGTCGCCGAAGCTGCGAGACAGCCCGCTGGTCTTGGCGAGAAAGGCCACGAAGGTCTTCGGGCGCTCCAACTCCTCCCGCCAGATCATGGGATGAAAGCCACGGGCGAAGAACAGCAGGTCGCCCGCGATGAGGAGCAGCAGCGCTGCTCGCCACAGCAGGGCCAGGCCCGGTGCTGCGGCCAGGGCTGCCAGCAGGCCCACACTGCCCGCCAGCAGGCCGATGCCCACCAGCGTCCGCAACTGTCGCACGTCCAGCGACTGGAGCAGGCCGTCGTAGACCAGTTGCGCCGAGAGCCCAATCCGGTCCTTGGGCTGGGATAGGTAGTCCCGCTGGACCCACTCCAGGACGATTTGCTGGTGCTCCTGCACCCAACTGCGCGCCGCGGCCAGGCCCCACACCACCGCCACCACCAGCAGCACCGCCAGGATCAGGAACAGGCTGAACTGCGCCGGGCGCAGCCACTCCACCAGGCGTCGCATGATGCGGCTCCGCCAGTGGAACGGCTCGCGGCCGAGCAAGTACCGGTCCAGCCAGTCGGCGCCCAGGCCCGCCAGGACCGCGCCGGCGAAGGCCGCCAGGAGCATGAACCGGCCCGGCGCCCGCATGAGGTCGAAGCCCGGCAGCTCCCACAGGCGGCGGTGCAGGTCCAAGGGCGCATACGCTCCCAGGGAAAGGGCCGCCCCGAGCGCTCCCAGGATCAGGAAAAAGACCGTGTAGCGGCTGCGGACCAGCAGCACCGCCAGCAGCGCCAGCAGCAAGGGGGCCATGCCGATGTACAGGGTGGACTCCCACTCCGGCCACAGCGACCACCACTTCCGGTCGGCGGTGCGGAAGAAGTAGGGGAACAGGAGGTTGATCAGTTGGTGCGGGGTCATGCTATAGGACGAGGCAAACCCATACCCCAGGTTGTGGCCCCGCAAGGCATAGCGGCTCAGCTCCCACACCGGCAGCAGCTGCACCATGCCCAGGCTGAGGCCGACCCCCAGCACGACCATCATCCCGTAGACGATCACGATGAGGCGCTGGGCCAGGCCCAACATCCCTTCCAGCAGGCCGCGCCCCAGCCAGAGCCCTGCCCGGACCTGGCGCACCACCGCCGGCGGCAGGCTCAGCCTCACGTGGCCGACGGCGAGGGCCAGGCCGGAGACCGGCGCCCCCTCCGGACGCGGCGCGCCAGCATCCGGCGGACCAAAGGGTCCCCACAGGCCCCGGAACACCAGGTAGGCGGCCACCACGGGGAGGATCATGAGGAGGATCTGGACGTGCAGCCCCAGGGCAGCCACGCCCAGCGCGACCCCTGCCCCCAGGAGGAGCGCATGGCGGCGCAACCCCACCGAGCGCATCGCCAGCTCGATGAAGCAGAGGATGAGCGGCAGCCAGATGGCCGTGTTGGTGATGTTGGCGTGGTGCAGCTGCACGACCAGGAAGCTGCCCAGGTTGAAGACCAGCCCCACGACGGCGCTGCCCAGGCGCGTCAGACCGATAGCCCGCCCATAGCCGTAGCTCCACCAGGCGGCCAGCACCAGCTTGGCGAGGTTGCTCCAGACCAGCGCGGCAACCGGGGTGAGGAACTGGATGGCCAGGAAATGCACCGGGCTGAAGACCCCCGTCTCGCCGTCGGCATATAGGGGGTATCCGCCGAGGATCTCCGGGGCCCAGAAGGGCGCTACCCCCCGCTCCAGGGCGCGGTCGTAGCGGAAGAAGAACGGATAGTAGAAATTGATGGTATCCGATTGAACGTAGAGCCGCCCCAGCAGCACGCTGTCCCAGAAGAAGCCACCGACCGCGGCCGCGAGGAACGCCAGCGCCAGCAGGTCCAGCGCCAGCGGGGAGGCGTGCGCCACCACACGAGCCAGCGCAGTGGCCCGGCCCCCGATCGCGGCCAGGTATCGGAACCAGGCTCGCTTCCCGGGTTGGGGCGCTGCCGCTGTGCCGCTCCAGGTGGTCCGGCCGTTCTGGCTGGGGAAGCCGCTTGCCCGCCCGTCTGCCCGTGGCGCTGACGTCTCGTCCGTCTCAGGAGTCGGTAGCAACGGTGCCTCGCCTCATACTGGTGGTATGGACAGTACCCAATTCTGCACGCTGCTGCAACTCCTCGGTGCCCTCTTCGCAACCCCCTCCGTTGCCAACGGGAGGAGAGCACACCCCCTAATGGGCTTTCGGGTGGTGGGGCAAGGCGTAGGCAACCGGGACGGTGCCGCCCCAGGGGGCCTCGACCGCGGTCTCGTACACGGTATAGCCGCCCACGTCCTCATCCAGCGCTTGGGCTTTCCGGTCGGCGAGATACGTCTCCAGGTGCGCTTTGGCCTGTGGACCGAGGAAATGGACATTCCCACAACAGCAATGCTCGTAGCCGCCCTCTTGGCTCCCCTGCTGGTACTCCGCATTGGGCTTGCAGCCGCAGGCGCAATCGTAGCGGACCAGCATCGTATCGGGCCGACTGGAAAGCTGCCGGACGATAAACTCCATCTTCTTTACTCCTTCCTGGTGGGTTCTCGACCCTCTCTCCTCAACCAACCGTCTCCCACCTCAGGGCAGCCGTGGGAGAACTGCCCAGGGTACCGCGAAGGTGGGCTGGAGCATGCGGCCTCGCGCGTGACTGTCCGAGTCGTGCCCCATTGTAGCACGAAGCAACGCATGATCCTACTGTAGGAAGTGCGGAGTGCTGGGTGCGGAGCTCGACTTTAGCCGCCGAAGCTGGTGGCACCGGCCGCGACCATCCGCACCAGCGTGGTGATGAGCGCCCCGTCCCGGTGCGGGCTGACCACCCCGCCCAGCCAGAGACGAGAAGGCACGGCCAGCGCCAGGGCCATCCCGACTTTGCGTCCGACCAGCTTGACCCACAACTCGTCGGCTTGGACGTGGCCCAGGTCGATCTGCCCGTGCTGCACTAAGTAGGGTTGCAAAAGTACATTCGAGTTTTCAGGCAGCCAGCTGGAGAGCTGCCTCGGGGGTGAAGGAGCCAAAGAACTCGTGGACGGCTTCGACCAGGGCCTCGATAGAACCGTGCAGCCGGTTGGCCGCTACCCGGTCCTTGAG
>JACQUQ010000029.1 GCA_016210175.1 Chloroflexota bacterium
ACCTGGGCAAAGCAGTCCCGGATACGGCACGACGGCTGGTCGGGCATGGCGGGCCTCCTCCCTCTCCCTTCCTCCTGACCCGCCCAGTATGCTCCGTCTTCTTCCTCTCCGCCAGCCCTTTTCATAATGCGATTGCCCTGAGGTGGCCGCGCCCTTCGTTGACAGCTCACCGCAGGATGCCCTAAGCTAAAGCACGGGGCGACCGGGCCTGCCGCGTTCCCGCGAGCGCGGCAGGTGCGCGTGTGGGAGCGCCGACTCTTGGGGCAGCAGGGGGAAGTATGGCCGGTGAGCAGGCGGTCCGCAGCCGGATGGGGCCCTGGGGGATCACCGTCTTGGGCCTGGTCACCGCGGGAGTGCTGGCGTTGCTCGGCCTCCTGGCCTTTGGCATGGCCCGCCAGGGCACCGGCCGGACCCAGGTGGCGATTAACACCGTGGGGCAAGCGGCGGCCGTCCAGCCGCGGCCCGCAGCGGACTTCCAGCTCGGCCTCTTTAGCGGCGAACTGCTGCGCCTCTCCGACCTGCGGGGGAAGACCATCGTCCTGAACTTCTGGGCCAGCTGGTGCCCGCCCTGTCGCGCCGAGGCGCCGGAGCTGCAAAAGGTCCACCAAACCTACCAGGGCCGGGAGGTGGTCGTCCTGGGTATTGATCTGTGGGACAGCGAGCAGAGCGCGCAAGCCTTCATCCGGGATTTCGGCCTCACCTACCCCAACGGCCCCAACCTCAAGGGCGACATTGCCATCGAATACGGCGTCATGGGTATCCCCGAGACCTTCATCATCAATACAGAGGGCCAACTGGTCCGGCGCTGGATCGGGCCGCTGACCGCGGCGCAGCTGACCGCCCTCATCGAGGAAGTCCGCTGACCGGGGCAGGGATGGACGCGCTGGACCTCTTCCGTATCGGCTTACGCTGGCTCCATGCCCTGGCCGCCGTCCTCTGGCTGGGTGGCAGCCTGTTCTTCTGGCTGGTGCTGCGCCCGGCCCTGGACGATCTGCCCGACCCGGCAGCCCGCAGTCCCCTGGCGGCGCGGCTTGCCAAGGACTTCGGGGGGCTGGTGCAACTCGCTATCGGCGTCCTTGTCATGACGGGGGCCATCCTGAGCTTCGACCGTCTCTCCCAGAGCGCGGCGACGCCGCTGTACATGGGGGTGCTGGCCCTGAAGGTTGCCCTGGCGCTGGGCATGTTCTGGCTGGTGCTGGGGCTGGCCCGGGGTCGCGCCCGCGCCCGCCCGTCGGCGCCACGCCCGGCGTCGGGCAGGGTCACGCCGCAGGCCATGGTGCTGTCCCTGGGCCTGCTGGTCTACCTGTTGGCCGAGGCCCTGAAGGTGCTGTTCGAGGGCGCGCTGCGGGCAGCATGACAGGAGCGCGCCCGCAGGAAGCCCCGGCCGGCGAGCCGGACCTGGCGCCCACGGCCGCGGACCAGTTTTTGACTTCTTTGGTATAAAGTCTTACGATCACGCCATAGCGGGCGTGATATGCTCACCGCAACGGAGGGAGACCGTTGCCGCTCCTGCACGCGGGCGGAGGTCTCCGGAAGCTGGAAGGTGGAAGGCGATGCAGACCGCTGATATCCGGCCCCATGCACGGATGGAGCCCGACATCTCCCCGGATGCGCTGCCGCTCCTGGAAGGCAGCCCCGATGAGGAGCCGCGCCGGGGGCGGCGCACCAACCCCGCGGCGCGCGTCAAGCTGCTGGTCGCCGGCGCGCTGGCGTTGCTGGCCGTGGGCTACCTGGTGTTCAGCGCGACCCAGACCTCCGCTGTCTATTACCTCACCATCCCGGAACTGGAAGCCCTGGGCCAGGCGGCCAGCACCCAGCAGGTGCGGGTCGGCGGCCTGGTCGTGCCCGGCTCCATCCAGCGGGACGGGACGACGCTGCGCTTCCGCATTGTGGACGGTGAACTGGAGACCCCGATAGCTGAGGCGCTCCAGTCCGGCAAGACCATGGCCGTGGTGTATACGGGCGTGGTGCCGGATATTTTCCAGGATGAAGTCCATGTCGTGGTTGAAGGGAAGCTGACACCGAGCGGCGAGTTCGATGCCCGCACGCTGCTGGCGAAGTGCCCTTCCCGCTTTGAGGCAGCCCCGAACTAAGGACTGAGTGCGGAGTGCGGAGTGCTGAGGATTGAATGCCCCTCGCCAGCGTGGGGCTATAGCGGCTCCCCTGGCGGTGGCAATCAACTGACCTGCTCTGAGGGCACGGAAAACCGAAAATGAGGGGAAAGATGCCCTCTTTCCACTCCGCACTCAGTACTCAGCACTGCTTGAGGTGACCCCATGACCGTGCCGGATATGGGACAGATGGCGCTGCTGCTGGCGATAGGGCTGGCGTTGTACGCCGGCGTGGCGGTGACGCTGGGCGCCCGGCGCGGGCAGCCGGACCTGGCGGAGAGCGGGCGGAACGCAGTGCTGGCGACCGCCCTGATGGTGACGGTCGCGGCCGGAGCCTTGCTCAATGCGCTGCTCACCTATGATTTCTCCCTCCAGTATGTGGTGCAGGTCTCCAGCCGGGACATGCCCTGGGACGTTGTGCTCACCAGCTTCTGGGGCGGCCAGGCGGGCTCCCTGCTGTTCTGGGCCTGGATGCTCGCCCTCTTCGCAGCCGGCGTCGTCTGGGCCAACCGCGATCGCTTCGCCGAGTTGATGCCCGCGACGACCGTCGTGCTCATGGGTATCCTGACCTTCTTCCTCCTGCTCCTGGCCTTCGTCTCCACTCCCTTTGAGCGCCTGCCCGCGCCCGTGGCGGACGGTCGGGGCCTGAACCCCCTGCTGTGGGACGACGGCATGCGCATCCATCCGCCGCTGCTGCTGACGGGCTACATGAGCTTCACCATTCCCTTCGCCTTTGCGGTGGCGGCGCTCATCACCGGGCACCTGGACAATCGCTGGCTGCGGGCGGTGCGGCCCTGGCTCATCCTGTCCTGGGCCATCCAGGGGGCGGGCCTGCTGGCGGGCGCCTGGTGGGCCTACCACGTCCTGGGCTGGGGCGGCTACTGGGGCTGGGACCCGGTCGAGAACGCGGCGCTCCTCCCCTGGCTGACTGCGACGGCAGCCCTGCACTCCGTCATGGTGCAGGAGCGCCGGGGCATGCTCAAGGTGTGGAACCTCACCCTGATTATCGCGACTTTCGCGCTGGCGATCTTCGGGACCTTCGTGGTGCGCAGCGGTGTGCTCTCCTCGGTCCACTCCTTCGCCCAGAGCGCCATCGGTCCCTATTTCTTCGGCTTCCTGGGCGTGACCCTGATCGGTACCCTGGGGCTCTTCGTGGCCCGACTACCGCAGCTCCGGGGCGAGGGCCAGTTTGAAAGCCTGGCCTCGCGCGAGGTCAGCTTCCTGTTCAACAACTTCCTGCTGGTGGGCGTCACCCTGGCGACCTTCTGGGGGACGGTGTTTCCCCTCATCTCCGAGCTGGTGCGGGGCACCAAGGTGACGGTGGGGCCGCCCTTCTATCAGCAGGTGAATGGCCCACTGCTGCTGGCCCTGATCGCCTTGATGGGCATTGGCCCGTTGCTGGCCTGGCGCCGTACCTCGCAGCGCAGCATGTGGCGCAACTTCCGCCTTCCGCTGGCCCTGGCCGGCGTGGCGCTGGTCACGCTGCTGGCAGGCGGCATGGCGCCCCAGGCGCTGGCGGCGCTCGCCTTTGCCGTGTGCGCCTTTGTGTTCGGCACTATCGGCCTGGAATACTACCGGGGCGTGCGGGCGCGCCACCGCTCTGGACAGAGCGTCCCCACGGCCCTCATGCACCTGGTCGCCCGCAACCGGCGCCGCTACGGGGGCTACATCGTCCACGTGGCAGTGCTCTTCATGGCGGTCGGGGTCATCGGCTCGTCCTTCTTCCAGCAGGAGCGGGTGGTGACACTGGGCGTAGGCGAGACCGCCCAGGTGGGGCGCTACGCCTTCACCTATCAGGGCCTGGGCGAGGCCAGCAGGCCGGGCCTCTCCATCGTCTCCGCGCCGGTGGTGCTGAGCAGCGGGGACCGCAGCCTGGGCACCCTGGATCCCCAGCGCCGCACCCACCGCAACTGGGAGCAACAGCCCATCAGCGGCATCGCCATCACCACGACGCTGCCCTGGCTCGATGATGTGTACGTCCTGGTGACCGGCTGGGATGAGGCCGGGCGGGCGACCTTCCGCATTTTCGTCAACCCGATGGTGGCGCTACTGTGGATTGGCGCGGCGGTGTTCCTGGCCGGGACGGTCGTGGTGTTGTGGCCGGAGGCCAGCCCCCGGCGCGCTCCGGTGGTGCGGCCGGCCCGCCCGGCGGTCGCCAGCGAGGTGGAAGTTACCTGAGTCATCCTGGGGTGCAGGGGTTGTGCCTCCGCACCCACCGCCACAGGGGCCTCGCCCCTCTGGACTCCCTGCTGAGGTCATAGCTGCTCCATGCCCCTGCGCCTGAGTGCTCCACTGACTCCGGCCCGCCGCTGGGTCGCTGCCCTCGCGGCGGCGCTCCTGCTCAGCCTGATCGGGCTGGCCCTCACGCCTTCCCCGGTGCGCGCCGATGACCCCCTGGACCAGCAGGCCCGGGAGATCGCCAAGGACCTGCAATGCCCCGTCTGCGAGAACAACTCCGTGGCCGACTCGCCCTCGGAGTTGGCCACGCAGATGCGGGCTCTGATCCGGGAGCAACTGGAGGCGGGCAAGACCCGCCAGGAGATCATGGACTACTTCGTTGCCCGCTACGGCGAGGCGGTGCTCCGGGATCCCCCCAAGGCGGGCTTTACCTTGCTGGTGTGGTGGGTGCCCGTCATCGCGCTGGCTCTGGCCGCGGGGGTGCTGGTCGTCACCTTGCGGAGCCGTCTGCTGCACGCTAGCCCCACCCTGGAGGAGGAGCCGGCGCTGACGGACCAGGAACGAGCACGGTACGAGCGCCTGCTGGAGCAGGAGTTGCACGACCGCGTGGAGGGGCGCCCGTGACCGCTGGACTGCTCTTTGCCCTGGCAACCGCCCTGGTGCTGATGTACGTGTTCCTGCCCCTGACGCGGCGTCGCTCCCAGCCTGGGGCCGCGGCGACGCCGCTCCCCTGGAGCACGAACGGGCGCTTCCGCGCCCTGGAGGAGCAGCGCGCCGCCGCCCTGGAAGCGCTGCGCGAGCTGGAGTTCGAGTTCCAACTGGGCAACCTGACGGAGGAGGACTACCGCCGGCTGCGGGACCGCTACAGCCGCCGGGCCATCGCCTTGCTCCAGGCGGCAGAGGTCGCCGACCGGGAGTTGGACGCGGAGATCGAGGAGGCGGTCCAGAACCTCCGCAACGGCCGCGCGCGGGCGGCAGCCCGGCCGGGCGCCTTCGGGGGATCGACGGCCTGCCCGCGCTGCGGCACCCTGGCCCGCAGCACCGACCGCTTCTGCGTCGCGTGCGGCGCCGCGTTGATCGTGGCGGGGAGGCCCCAGCGTGACCTCTCTCCCCCGGCCCCTCTCCCCTCCCATGGGAGAGGGGTGAAGACGCCCCCTTCCCTTACCGGGAAGGGGGCCAGGGGGAGAGGTCGGGTCCCGCGCTGGGCGGCAGTCAGCGGCTGTCTAGCGCTGCTCTTCGCCGCCGGCGTGGCGGCTATCTACTTCCAGGCGTCGGGCCGCGCGGACCAGCAGCAACCTATCGGCCAGGCCGCCGTGAACCATGTCCACGGGCTGCTGGTAGGTCCCCAGGACCGCAGCACCGTCTACCTCAGCCACCACGATGGGCTTCAGGTCAGCCGCGACGGCGGGCGCACCTGGGCCGCCGCGCCCGGCGTGCAGGGCGATACCATGGGCATGGTGAGCCATCCCGCCGCGCCCGGAACCCTGTACCTGACCGGCCATGATGTGCTGCTGAAGAGCAGCGACGGCGGCCGTACCTGGGGGACGCTGGCGCACGACCTGCCCGGTACCGATATCCATGCCCTGGCCGGCCACCCGGACCAGCCGCAGACCCTCTACGCCTTCGTGGCCGGCCACGGCCTGTACCGCAGCGCCAACGGCGGCGCCTCCTGGACGCTGCTCAGCGACCGGGTGCCGCTCTCCACCTCGGGCATTGCCGTGCTGGGCGGCACCCCCGAGACCATCTACCTGGCCACCCAGGACCAGGGGGTGCTGGCAAGCAGCGACGGCGGCACGTCCTGGGCCAACGCCAGTGGGTTCGTCAACGGGGCGCTGCCGACCCGCATGGCCTTCGCCATCGTCTACGACCCCAAGAGTGGTGACCGCTACGAGAGCATGGGAGCCGGTTTTGTGGGGGCGCTCTACCTGGGCACGGACCGCGGCCTGTTCAAGAGCATCGACGGCGGCCAGAGCTGGAACGCCCTGCCGCTGCGGAGCGAGGTGGCCGCCCTGGCCCTGGACCCTGCCGACAGCCGGGTGCTGCTGGCCGCCGATAGCCGCGGTCAGGTCTTCCGCAGCGCCGACCGTGGCCTGACCTGGAGGGGAGAATGACCGTCCGCGTCCTCGTTACCCTGAGCGCAGTGCAGGGTAACCACCGGAGCGGAGCACGAGGCTTCGCTGCGCTCAGCATGACGCCGTGGTCCGCGGCCCTGGCCCTGATCCTCGTCGTGGCGCTGGCGCTGGCGCTTCCTCATCCGGCCGCGGCCGAGCCGTCCGGCGTCATCACCGGCCAGGTGGTGAACCGCACCGCCTCCGGCGGCAGCGTGGCTGGGGTGGAAGTTACCCTGTATACCTTCCGGAACGAGGCGCAGCACGCGCAGCGCACGACGACGGCGGACGCCGATGGGAACTTCCGCTTCGAGGGGCTGGAGACCACCTCCGAGTATGTGTACCAGGTGGTCACGCTGTACGCCGGGCTGCCCTACGGCAGCGGCGTCATCACCTTCGACCCGGAGGAGAGCGAGCAGTCGGTGCAGGTCGGGGTGTACGAGACCACCCAGGAGAACCCCGGCATCTACGCCGAGACCGCCTCGCTCATTATCGCCGGCATCGACCCCGAGACGGAGACCATGCTGGCCCTGGAGATCGTGGAACTGGTCAACCCCAGCGACCGCACCTTCCTGCCCACCCCTGGCGGACCGCAGGGGCCGATGGGCCTGGTGCGCTTTTCGCTCCCGCCCGACGCCACGGACCTGACGGCCCAGATGGGCATGACCCAGGAAGAGATGATCCAGGTGGACCGGGGCTTTGCGATGATGGCGCCGCTCCCGCCGGGGCCGCGGGAGGTCATGTACGCCTACCGCTTCCCCTATAAGGATGGGCAGGTGAGCTTCAGCAAGAACCTCCTGTATGGGGCCAGGGTCTTCACCCTGCTGACGGTGGAAGGTGCGGGGCAGGTGTCCAGCCCGCAGCTTGTCCCGCAGGACCCGGCGCAGATCCAGGGACGGCAGTACGCGCACCTGCGCGGCAGCGACCTGGCGCCTAACTCCGCCCTGGAGGTCACGCTCACCGGCCTGCCTCAGGGGAGCGGCTTGCGCCTGCCCTTTGACCAGCCGCCGCCGGGGGTGTGGGCCGGGGCCGGGGTGGCTCTCGCCCTGGCCGCCGTAGCGGCAATGGTGCTGCGCCGACCGTCTCCCGCAACTGCGCCCCCGGTGGCAGAGCGCAGCGCCGCAGCAGAGGACACGGGCGCGCCGGTCCAGGAGATCCAGGACCTGCTGGAGGCGCTGGCCGCCCTGGACGACCGCCACGCGACCGGCGGGATCGACGAGGCAGCGTACCGGACGGAGCGGAGCGCGCTCCAGGACGACCTCAAGCGCCTGCTGCGGGAGCACGATATCCATCTCGTTGGCGAAGGGGCGCACGAGCGGTGACCGGGAGCATCGTGGCGGACACCAGGGGGCGGGAGGCCGGGGCCATCGTGCTGCGCGGGCTGCGGAAAGCCTATGGCCCGGTGCCGGTGGTACGCGACGCCACGCTGACGGTCCCGGCGGGCCAGCGGGTGGCCCTCCTGGGCGCTAACGGCTCCGGCAAGACCACGCTGTTGAAGGTGCTGGCGACCCTGCTGCGGCCCTCCGGGGGGACGGCCCGCATCGGCGGCTACGATGTGGTCCAGGAGGCCGACGCGGTGCGGCGGCTGGTCGGGTTTCTGGGCCACCAGACCTACCTGTACGACCAGCTAACGCCGGTGGAGAACCTGACCTTCTACGGCAGGCTGTACCGGGTGCCCGACCTGCGTGCGCGGGTTGCTGCGACCCTGGAGGCTGTGGGCTTGTCCCCGCGCCGCACGGCCCTGACCGGCCAGCTCTCCCACGGCCAGCGGCAACGCCTGGCCCTGGCGCGGGCCATCCTCCACGATCCTGCCGTCCTCATCCTGGATGAGCCTGACGCCGGGCTGGACCTGGCGGGCCTGGAGGTGCTGGCGCGGGTGCTCTGCAACGGCGGCAGGACGGTGCTTTTTACCACGCATAACCCGGACCGGGCCTTGGACCTGGCGCAGCGTTCGGTGGTGCTGATCGGCGGGCGCCTGGAGGACCAGGAGCGCAGCCCGGATGCAACCCTGGCCGCCTACCGTGAGCACCTGGGGGTAGCGCGATGAGGGACTTCGCCGCCCAGACCGGGGCCATCCTGTGGAAGGACCTGCTGCTGGAGTTGCGCAGCCGGGACATCTTCACCGGCATGTTCGTGTTCGCCCTGGTGGTCCTGGTGGTCTTCAACTTCGCCTTTGACTTGCGCCTGGAGCGCCCGGAGGCGGTCGCACCGGGGGTCATCTGGGTGACGGTGGTGTTCGCCGGGGTGCTGGGCATCGGGCGCACCATCGCGGTGGAGAAGGATCGGGGCACCCTGGAGGGCCTGCTGCTGGCGCCCATGGACCGCAGCGCCATCTATCTGGCCAAGCTGGCGGCCAACGCCCTGTTCATGGGTCTGGTGGAGGTGGTGGCCTTCCCCTTCTTCGCGGTGCTCTTCAACGCGCCGATCCTGGAACTGGAACTGATCGTAATCGCCGCGCTCGGGACCCTGGGCTTCGCCGCAGTGGGCACGCTCTTTGCGGCGATGGCCGCCAACAGCCGGGCCAGGGAACTGCTGCTGCCGGTGCTGCTGTTCCCCATCACGGTACCCGTTATTATCGCGGCGGTGGGCGCTACCGGCGCGATAATGACCGACCCGCTCGATGGCCCGCCGTGGCTGGGGCTGCTGCTCGCCTTCGATGTGCTGTTCGGCGTGGTCGGGTTCCTGGTCTTCGACTACGTGCTGGAAACATAAAGAACGAATGCACCACAGAGCACACCGAGCGCACAGAGAGACAACGAACTACGAGAAACCATAAACATGCTCAGTGTCCTCGGTGTGCTCTGTGGTGCATTCCGTCTCTCTTGAGGAGGCTTTTGTCGTGTCCCATCTTGCCACAACGCTCCCCCACCAGCGGGGGCGAGTGCCCGGCGCTGGGCTGGCCCGCGTCGCCGCGGTCCTGGGGTGGCTCACCTTCGTCACCTTGACCCTTTCCCTGGTCGGCATCTTCCTCTACGCGCCCAGGGAGCGGGTCCAGGGCGACGTGCAGCGTATCTTCTACTTCCACGTACCCCTGGCCTGGGTGGCCTACCTGGCCTTCTTCGTGGTGTTCCTGGGCGGGCTGATGTACCTCTGGAAGCGGGACGAGCGCTGGGACCGCTGGGCGCGCTGCTCCGCCGAGTTGGGGGTGCTCTTCACCACCCTGGTGCTGGCGACAGGGTCCATTTGGGGTAAGCCCATCTGGGGCACCTGGTGGACCTGGGATGCCCGCCTGACCTCGACCTTTATCCTGTGGTTCCTGTACCTGGGCTACCTGATGCTGCGGGCCTACGTGCCCGACCGGGAGCAGGGCGCTCGCTTCGGGGCGGTCCTGGGGCTGGTGGCCTTCCTGGACGTGCCCATTGTCCAGATGTCCGTGGTGTGGTGGCGCACCCTGCACCCCGGCCCGACCATCATCCAGGAGAGCGGCGCCGCGGGCATGCCCCCGGAGATGCTCCTGGTCTTTGGGGTGTCCCTGGTCGCCTTCACGCTGCTGTACGGCGCGCTGCTGGTGCAGCGGGTGCGCCTGGAGGAGTTGCGAGACGCGGTCGCCCGCTGGGAGGGCGCCCACCGCGGGGGAGGTGCGGGATGAGCCAGTCACTGATCTATCTGTTTGCCGCCTTTGCCGTGGTCTGGGTGGGCCTGTTCGCCTATCTGCTGTACCTCTCCAACCGCATGGGCGCGCTCCAAGGGCAGGTGGAGTTCCTGCTGGAGGAGCACGCCGCGGTAGGTCCGGCGGAGGACGCAGAGCAGGCGGCCGCACGGGTCATTGCCAAGCAAGGGTAGCGCAGTTTGTCCTCACCTGCCCCCTGCGCCCTTCCGATCCAGGCGTTGGGAGCAGCAGGGGGGACAAGCGCAGCGGGGCGCGGGATCTCACGGCGAGGAGCGGGAGCGGTCTCCCCTGAGAGCCGGAGCGGAGGAGAGCCTGTGGAACGGCACTGTATGTTCGACGGTGAACGCGGTCCGCTGGAGGGCATCTTCATGGCGCCGGATACCCCCGGTCCGCATCCGGCCATCGTCGTCTGTCATCCGCATCCGCGGTACGGCGGCAGCATGGATAATAACGTCGTCATGGCGATCTGCTTTGGCAGCTACCAACGGGGCATCGCTTCGCTGCGTTTTAACTTTCGGGGGGTAGGGTTGAGCAAAGGTCGGTATGAGAACGGTGTCGGGGAGCAGGAAGACATCCGGGCTGCCCTCGCCTTTCTCGCCCAGCACGAGGGCATCGACCCGGAACACCTCGGCCTGGCGGGCTATTCCTTCGGGGCACGGGTCGCCATGACGATGGCAGAGAGCGCGTCCCAGGTGCAGGCCCTGTGCCTCGTCTCGCCGCCCATGCGGGACCCCGGCACGGCGCTGGCCGCCTTCGCTCGCCCCAAGCTGCTGGTCGTCGGCGACCGCGATGACGGGATCCCGGTTGAGGCCGTCGCCGCCTTCGCCTCCGGTATCCCGGACCCGACGGATATCCAGGTGGTGCCGGGAGCCGACCACTTCTGGTACGGCTACGAGGAGGAACTGGACCGGCGCGTCGGGGAGTTCTTCGCCCGCTCCCTGAGCCGGAGTCCGGCGTAGCGCGCTCTTGGGCGTCGTGGGCCATGCCCAGCGGGGCCCCACCGTGGTAGGAAAAGCCGCTCGTGGTGAGCCTGTCGAACCACGAGCGGCCCGCGCATCCTTCGACCTGGTGAGCTTGGCGAACCATCAGGACGAGCGGGCCTGTTCAGCTTTTCAAGCAGTGTACTATGGCCGACCTCACCTCCGGCCCTCTTCCCTTGCGGCAGGTTTGGGACAGGCGCTGCTGCGGAAAACGGACCAGAGGCATGGTCGCCCCCTAGGGGAAACCCACCTTGCGTACCGGGGCGGTCCTGGACCGATCCTCCCTGCAACGGTACCTGGCGGCGACGCCGCCCCTCGTGGAGGGCTTGCCCTTCCCCGATCAGCAACTCCAGCCCAATGGTATTGACCTGACCGTGCGGACGGTGGCGCGCCTCGTCGGGTCGGGCCGCTTGGGGGCCGCGCCCGCGGACCGGGTGTTGCCGCACCAGGAACCGGTCCCCTTCGGCGCGGGCTGGGCGGTGCTGCCTCCCGGCCCGTATCTGGTCACGCTCAACGAGGTCCTGCACCTTCCGACCGATGTGATGGCCCTGGGGCGGCCGCGATCGACGCTCTTGCGGTCCGGGGTCGCCGTCCATAACGCAGTCTGGGACGCCGGGTATCACGGCCGCTCCCAGGTATTGCTGGTCGTCTATCATCCCGCGGGCTTCGCCGTGGAGCGCAATGCCCGCATCGTGCAACTCGTCTTCTTCACCCTGGTGCAGCCCGTAGACCAGGGCTACCAGGGGGCCTACCAGGGACGGGTATGGGAGGAACCCGAGGGCCTGGGGTAAGAGCGGGCGCGAACCGCCCTGCTCCCATTCCCCCATGGGTGGAGCAAAGCCGGGGAAGCCGCCGCCCTGTTCCTCCCCTGGACAGGCCAAGGGGACCCTGGCCGGCGTTCCCATCGCATGGGGGGCAGCGGCAGGGGATGGCTCGGTGGTGTATCGTGCGCTGAGGAGGGAGCACAGCTATGGTGCTGGCGGACTTGACGCGGGAAGCCCTGAAGCCGGAGACAAACCCGTACCACATGGCGCTGGCCCAGTTCTACGCGGTCGCCGACCGCCTGAGGCTGGACCCGGGGACGCAGGCGATCCTGGCGCATCCCAAACGCGAGCTCATCGTGCACTTCCCAGTGCGGATGGATGACGGCAGCGTGCGGGTCTTTACGGGCTACCGCATCCAGCACAACCTGGCGCGCGGGCCGGCAAAGGGGGGCATTCGCTATCACCCGGAGGTCACGCTGGATGAGGTGCGGGCCCTGGCGATGTGGATGACCTGGAAATGCGCCATCGTCAACATCCCCTACGGGGGAGCCAAGGGCGGGGTTGCCTGCGATCCCAAGGAGCTGTCCCTGGCGGAGTTGGAGCGCCTGACGCGCCGCTTCACCACCGAAATCTCCATCATCATCGGCCCGGAGAAGGACATTCCCGCGCCCGACGTGAACACCGACGCTCGCGTCATGGGTTGGATCATGGACACCTATAGCATGCAGGTGGGCTATTCCGTGCCGGGCGTGGTCACGGGGAAGCCCCTCGCCACCGGTGGCACCGCCGGCCGGGCCGAGGCCACCGGGCGGGGCTGCATGCTCATGGCCCGAGAAGCGACCCGCCGCCTGGGGCTGCCGCTGGCCGGGGCGACCGTGGCGGTCCAGGGCTTCGGCAATGTCGGCTCCATAGCGGCCCACCTGCTGGCCGAGCAGGGGTGCAAGGTGGTTGCCGTCTCGGACAGCGAGGGGGGCGTGTATCGGCGCGAGGGGCTGGATATCCCCGCGCTGCTCCGCCACCGGGCGCGCCACCGGACGGTCGCCGCCTTCCTGCAGGGGCAGCCCATCAGCAACCGCGAGCTGCTGGAACTGCCGGTGGATATCCTGGTACCCGCGGCCCTGGGCGGCCAGATCACCGGGGAGAACGCCCACCGGATCCGGGCGAAGATCATCGTGGAAGGGGCCAACGGCCCGACCACGCCCGATGCCGACCGCATCCTCAACGCGCGGGAGGTCTTTATCGTCCCTGACGTCCTGGCTAATGCCGGCGGTGTGCTGGTCTCCTACTTCGAGTGGGTGCAGGACCTCCAGTCTTTCTTCTGGGAGGAGGCAGAGATCAACGAGCGCCTGGAGCGCCAGTTGACCCGCAGCTTCAACGACGTCATGGAGACCGCGCGCCGCGACGGGGTCGATACCCGTACCGCGGCCCTCATGGTGGGCGTGCGCCGGGTGGTCGATGCGATGGAGGCGCGCGGCCTCTACCCGTAGTCGCAGCCGCAGCGTGAGGCGCAGGCGAACCGTGGGCGCTGCTTGAAACCGGAGTTTGTAGAGCGGGCGTTGCCTGAGCTGTCGAGGGCACGCCCGTTTCCTTTCGACACATCTCAAGGAACGGGCTGAGCAAAGCGAAGAATCCGTGCTTAAAGCGTTCCTTGAGTACGAATCCTTCGCTTCGCTCAGGATGACAGCCAAAGGGCTACGGTTGTATGAGGGGTTCTTGGTCGCCTCCGCGGCCGGGCGCAAGCGCCTCGCTCCTCCCGCGTGGGTAGCACAACATTGCTACACCCCAACCCCGGAAGGCATGGGTGGCGCGCTGCTCCCCGCCCTAGCATAGAAACCACAGGCGGGATGGCTCGCGCCGCTCGCGCCGCCGTGTACCTGTCCGAGCTGTGGCTGAGCAAGGAGGAGCGATGACGGTTCTTGGCTTTTTGCTGATGCTGCTGGTCGCTGCTATTGTCGGCTGGATAGCAGACCTCATTGTGCCGGGGCGGCTTCCCTGGGGGTGGCTCGGCGCGATCATCGCCGGACTGGTGGGCGCCTGGATCGGGACCGCGCTGTTGGGCGCCTGGGGGCCGGAGGTCGGTGGGCTCTTTCTGGTGCCGGCCATCATTGGGGCCATCATCTTCGCCTTCATCGTGGACCTGGTCCTGAAGGCAACCGTCCGACGCCCGGCGGTGTAGGCGCCGCCGTCCCGGACTGGGGAGCGCTCCCGCGTTGCGCCTTTGGCGCGCGCGGCACCCATAACGAAGCAGGAGACCCTGGTGGTCTCCTGCTTTGCCTCACGGGGGCCACCGCTGGTGGTCCTTCCTGTTGTACAGGGGCGCGGGCCTCCCGCGAGATAGCCGTCAGGAAACGCAGGCGCGGTGGATGTGCGCGGTCTCGGTGTGATAAGCTCCAGAGAACAGCTATCACGCAGGAACCTGCGGCACAGCCGGAGAGCGAGGTGCGCGGTGCCCCACACCAACCGTCTGGTCCACGAGACCAGCCCCTACCTCCTTCAGCACGCACACAACCCGGTGGACTGGTATCCCTGGGGACCGGAGGCGCTGGAGCGGGCACGGAAGGCAGACCGGCCCATCCTCCTGAGCATCGGCTATTCGGCCTGCCACTGGTGCCACGTCATGGAGCGGGAGTCCTTCGAAGACGCGGAGACCGCCCGCATCATGAACGAGCATTTCGTGAACATCAAGGTGGACCGGGAGGAGCGCCCCGACCTCGATGCCATCTACATGGCCGCGGTGCAGGCCATGACCGGGCACGGGGGCTGGCCCCTGACGGTCTTCCTCACGCCTGAGGGCGTGCCGTTCTTCGGCGGCACCTATTTTCCACCGGTGGATCGCCAGGGCATGCCCGCGTTCCAGCGGATCTTGCGGGCCATCGCCGACACCTATCGGAACCGCCGCGGCGACGTGGACATCAGCGTGCAGCAGGTGCGGGACTTCCTCCAGCGGCAGGGCACCATCACCGGAACGCCGGGTCCCCTGAGCGCCGACCTCTTGGAGCGCGCGGCCCATGGGCTGCTCCAGGAGGTGGACTGGACCAACGGCGGGTTTGGCCGGGCGCCCAAGTTTCCGCAGCCGATGAACCTGGAGTTCCTCCTGCGCTGTGCGGCCCGTACTGGCAGCGACCGCGCACGGCAGGCCATCGACCTCACCCTCACCCGCATGGCCCGCGGGGGCATCTACGACCAGATCGGCGGCGGGTTCCACCGCTATGCCGTGGATAACCACTGGCTGGTGCCCCACTTCGAGAAGATGCTCTACGACAACGCCCAACTTGCATCTCTGTACCTGGCCGCCTACCAGCACACCGGCGC
>JACQUQ010000030.1 GCA_016210175.1 Chloroflexota bacterium
CCTGGGCAAAGCAGTCCCGGATACGGCACGACGGCTGGTCGGGCATGGCGGGCCTCCTCCCTCTCCCTTCCTCCTGACCCGCCCAGTATGCTCCGTCTTCTTCCTCTCCGCCAGCCCTTTTCATAATGCGATTGCCCTGGCCGGAGACCTCCCTTGCAAACGCGCAACCGGCCGGAGCACGCTCCGGCCGGTCGGTCCCTGGTCCTCCTCCCCTCACCTCATGAGAGCTGGGGGTGTTGCGGGTTTAGCTGCTGGATCCTCCGAACTGGGGACCCCGATAGCTCCCCCGGCCTTGCGGCATGGACATACCCTCCCGCTTCCCGTGGGGCATCCCCATCATCCCCAGGCCGTCGGCCTGGCGGATGCGCTCCAGAATCCGCTCCCGCTGCTGCTCGGTGATGCGGCCCTCCTGGACCGCCGTATCCAACTGCGGTTCCACCGTATCCAGGACGGTCTGGCGCAGGTCCTCCACACTGACGCCCCGCTCCTCCGCCACCTGTCGCAGGGTCTTGCCCGAGCGCAGCTCCGCCTGCAACTCCTCTGTGGTCAGCCCCAGGCGCTGAGTGATGGCGGTCTTGACCGTCTGGGGGTCGATGACCCCTTTCAGGGCGTGGTGCCCGCGGGCCTTGCCAAAGTGCCAGGGCCCCTTGGGGAAGGCGCCGCTCTGGATGCGCTCCTTGACGCGGTCGGCCTGCCGCTGGGTCAGGTCGCCGTTGACCACCGCTTCATCCACGGTCTGCTGTCCGGCCTGCTTCATCGCGTCCACCAGTTGGTCCCGGTCCACGTTGAGCAGCGCAGCGAGCTTATCCAGGAAGACCTGCGCATAGCGCCCGTGGCCCGTCTGCTCCCCTTCCGGTCCGGCCAGGGCGGTCCCCGCAACGAGGCTGCCTCCCGCGAGGAGCGCCGCTGCCAGGAGCCCGACCACGGCCAGCCCGAGGCCTCTGCGATACCGTTGCCACATGGTCCCTACCTCCTCCCAGTTGGGTGCTTGTGTGATGTGGGCCGCTGGTGCGTGGCCCACGGTCTGCTCATCCGGCGTGGGTTGTTGCGGCGCGCTCCTCGCCGGGACGCACGGGAGGCCTCTCCCAACGTTGCCGTTGGGCCGTCCGACCCGTGAGGGAGCGCCGCGCCCTCCTGGATGCTAGCTATTCAGGTTGTCCGGCCACGCCCCCAGGGTGACGGTCACTTCGCGGGGCTTGCCGTCCCGCAGAATGGTGACCGTTACGGTATCGCCCACGCGCTTGGTGTCCAGGTAGCTGGCGATCTCCTGTACGGTCTTGACCGGACGTCCATCGACCCGCGTGATGATGTCCCCGCCCACGGGCGGTGCGCCCTGTTGCTCAGCCCGGCCGCCCCGCAGCCCGGCCTTGGCCGCCGGGCTGTCGGCCACGACCTCAAACACGACCACGCCTTCGTTCACCGGCAGGTTGAGGTCCTGGGCCAGGTCCGAGGTGATACCCGCGCCGGAGATGCCCAGCCAGGGGTGCTCCACCTTCTTGCCGGTCAGGAGTTGGGGCAGCGTTTGCTTGGCGACGTTGACCGGGATGGCGAAGCCGACCCCTACGGAGCCCCGAATGGGACCTTCGATGGCGGTGTTGATGCCGATAACCTCGCCCGCGGCGTTCAGCAGCGGGCCGCCGGAGTTCCCCGGATTGACCGGCGCATCGGTCTGGATGAGCCCGCTCTGCACCAGGCCGCGCAGCCGGCCACTGGCACGCCCCCAGTCCCGATTGACCGCGCTGACGATGCCGGCGGTCACGGAGTGGTCCAGCCCGAAGGGCGCCCCGATAGCGATGGCGAGGTCGCCTGCCTGGACCGTGGCGGAGTCGCCCAGGACGGCCACCGCGCCCTTGCCCGGCGGCAGGTCGGCCTTCAGCACGGCCAGGTCTGAGTTGGGATCGGTCCCCACCACGGTGGCGGACGCCCGGGTGCCGTCGGCCAGGATAATCGTTATCCGGCTCGCGTCGCCCACCACGTGGTTATTGGTGAGGATATGGCCCTCGTCGTCGATGATGAAGCCAGAGCCTTCGCCTTCGGCCGTGGGCACCGGCGTGGCGCCCTCACGCGTGCGCACGGTCACCACCGCCGGCGTCACCGCGCGGGCGACCGCTGAGACGTTCGCGAAGCTATTGTCGCCGGGGCGGGCCGCGGTGGTCTGAGCACCATCAACCGTCGCCCGCGGGAGCTGGTTCCCCGACTGGACGACCGAGGCCACCCGCCCGCCGGTCAGGGCCAGCGTGGTCAGGCTGCCCACGATGCCGCCGCCGATAATGCCCAGCACCAGGAGCGCGATGACCATCAGGCGTCCCATGCTCCCGAGCGGACGCTCTGGGGCCTGGGGCGCTGCGGTCTGGGGCTGAGGCCGGAGGGCCTGGGTTACCTCAGACGATGACGATGACGACGCCCCCTCCAGCGGAGGCTGGAACACACCGGGGTCACGCTCCGGCCGCGGGTCCGGCGGTTGCGGTACCAGGCGCTCCCTGGCGTGCTCCGGTCCCAGGTCCAATGGGCGTTGGAACGCGCCCGGCTCGGCCTCCGGCGGGTGGCCGGGCGTTGCCCCCCGATCGGCCTGCGGGCCAAACGTCGGGGGGCCGAGGTCCTCCCGCCGCTCCTCTGTCGTCATAGGTGTCCCTCCCTTCTGTGCGCGACCCCATGATGGGGTCCTCGGACCGACGCCCTGGGGCGCCGGTGGCCGTGTGTGCTCCGGTCAGCCACGACGGCGTCGTGGCGTGGTCCTGGCTTCGCCTGAAAATACCCCCGTTCACCCTGAGTCTGTCGCAGGGCGAGCGGCCTCTCCTTATACGGTGTACCTGCTTGATCCGGTCCCGCCTGCCCGCTGGCCGGAAGGCCGGGCCTGCTGGGGAAACCCAGGCCCGCCGTTCACGGCGGCAGGGGGACATGTGGTTTGTCGGATGAAAGAGTGAACGTTCATCAGGAATAAAAGCTCCGCTGGGGGCCCATCAGGGGCGCAGCCCCCTCCGCCGCGTCCTCAACCCCACCGCCACAGCACACTCCCAACCATCTCCTCCTGCGGGCTGCGCCCCTGATCCATCTTCAGCATACCATGCATGCCTCAAGCAAACCTCAAAGGAACCTCAAACGCCGGTAAGAAACGGCCCACGGTGCGCGGGAGCGACGGCCGGGCCGGTCCCGTTGCGTCCCGCCGTCGCCGGCAGATGGACGGTGAACACGCTCCCCCGGCCGGGGGCGCTCTCCACCGTGATGCGCCCGCGGTGCTCCCGGGCGATCCACTGGGCGATGGCCAGCCCCAGCCCGGTACCCCCCGCCTGCCGCGCCCGGTCGCCGCGGTAGAACCGCTCGAAAATGTGGGGCAGGTCTTCCGCCGCGATCCCGACGCCGGTATCGGCGACCCGCAGGCGGACCTCGCCGTTCTCCTGGGCCGCCGACACGGTGACACTCCCCCCCGGCGGCGTGTACTTGATGGCGTTGTCCAGCAGGATGAGCAAGAGCTGGCGCAGCGCGTCCGGGTCGCCCTGAACCGACGCTTCCGCGACCTCCGCCAGGCCCACGCGCACACCTCCGGCCAGCACCCGGACCTGGCGCTCCACGTCCTCCACCAGGGGGCGCAGCGCCACCGGCTGCTGCCGCAAGCGCTGTCCGGCGTCGGCCCTGGCGAGGGTCAGCAGGTCCTGCACCAGGCGGCTCATACGCGCGGCCTCGCTCTCGATCTGGGCGAGGGCCTCCTCCCGGTCCTGGGGGGTCATCTCCGGGACCCGGCGCAGCAACTCGGCGTTGCCCCGCACCGTGGTCAGGGGCGTCCGCAGCTCGTGGGAGGCGTCGGCCACAAATCGGCGCTGGGAGGTCAGGGCCGCTTCCAAGCGGGTGTTGGCCTGCTGGAGGTCGGCGTAGGCCCGCTGGAGCTGCTCCAGCATCGCGTTAAACGTGGCAGCCAGCCGCCCGACCTCGTCCTGGGGGCCGCGGTCCGCCACGCGGCGGCTGAAGTCGCGGGAGGCCCCGATATCCCGTGTGGTCTGGGTGATGCGGTCGATGGGCCGCAGGGCCGCCCGCGCCAGCGCCCCGCCCACCAGCACCGAGGCCACCAGGCCCACCACGCCGCCGCCCAGGAGCAGGAGGCGCAGGCCGCCCAGGGCGTAGTCCAGGGGTTCCAAGGTCCGGGCCACCTGGAGCACCCCGAGGGGCTGGTTTCCGACCCGCAGCGGCGCGCTGAAGAGGCGGAGCCGGGTGTTGCCCACCCGGAGCGTCTGGTAGTGTGCCTGGCCCTGCCGCACCGCGGCCAGCACCTCCCGGTCGAGGGGAAGCTCGCGGTCCGCCAGGTTGGCGGAGGCGGCGAACACCTGGCCGCCCAGGTCGGCGATCTGTACGAACATCCCGGCTCCGGCGAACACGTCGGGATCCGGCAACGCCACCCGCTGCCGCCGGAAGAACATCGCTTCGATGCGGGTGGAGGCGTTGACCTCCCGCGCCTGGTCGGCCAGCGAGCGGTCCACTTCCCGGACCGCCATGCGTGCCAGGGTGGCCTGGAGGAAGACCCCGAAAAGGAGCAGGGTCAGCGCCAGCACCGCCCCGTACCAGAGGGCCAGTCGGGTGCGCAAGGACAGGGCGGGCAGGCGGAGCCGCGCGACGTGGGCCAGGGCAGGCATGGGCATCCTCACTCCCGCAGCACATAGCCGACACCCCGCACCGTGTGGATGAGGCGCTTTTCCCCCGCGGCCTCCAGCTTTTGCCGCAGGTAGCCCACATACACTTCCAGCACGTGGGTCTCGGCCTCGAAGGTGAAGCCCCACACGCGTTCCAGGATGAGGTCGCGAGAGAGCACCTGCCGGGGGTGGCGCAGGAAGAGCAGGAGGAGATCGAACTCCTTCGCGGTGAGGTCGATCGCCCGGCTCCCCCGGAAGACCTCCCGGCTGGCCGGGTCCAGGGACAGATCGGCGAAGCGCAGCGCGCCGTTGCTGCCGGCGGGCTGCTCCCGGCGCCGCAACAGTGCCCGGATGCGGGCGGCCAACTCCTCCACCGCGAAGGGCTTGACCAGGTAATCGTCGGCGCCGCTATCCAGGCCCTGCACCCGGTCGGACACCTCGTCGCGGGCGGTCAGCATGAGGATGGGCATATCCCCCGCAGCCCGCAGGCGGCGGCACACCTCCAGGCCGTCCAGGTGGGGCAGCATCACGTCCAGCACCACCAGGTCCGGGGGATAGTCCCGCGCCTGCGCCAGGCCGGTGGTGCCGTCGCCAGCGACGGCCACCTCGTAGCCCTCGTAGCTCAGCGCCCGCCGCAGGAAGCTCGTAATATTCGGGTCGTCGTCGATAACCAGGATCCGTGGCGTCACGGTGTCACCTCGCCGCGTGGGCACCGGCCCGAACCTGCGCCGAGCGGCTCTCGCTCCATTATACCCGATAGGAGCGGTATTCCGCTGCCGACCTGCCGCGGGCACGTCCCTTGCCCGTCGCCCACATGCCTGCGTTTCCTACGTGAAGGCGAGGAGGTGCTATCGCGGCGCTCAGCCTGGGAACAGAGAGGTGGACCCGGTGTTGAAACGCATCATGCTGGTCCTGGTCGCCGGGGCGCTGGCCGCGTGCGCGGGCGCCCTTCCGCTGGCGGAGGCCCCGGAACGGGACGACGCGGCCGGTCTCGGCCCGCCCGACCTGACGCGACTGCGTGTTGCAGGAACGCAAATCGTCAATGCGCGCGGGCAGCCGGTCGTGCTGCGCGGGGTCAATCGGCCGGGGCTGGAGCTGGACGAGACCGGCTATGAGCGGTTTACCGAGGCCGACATCGGCCTCATGGCCCAGTACGGGGCCAACGTAGTGCGCCTGCCCATCAATCCGGTATGGTACCTGGATCAGGGCCGCCCGGCGTATCGTCGCCGGGTAGCCGAGGTCGTGACCTGGGCCGAGCGCCACGGGATGTACACGCTGCTGGACCTCCACTGGTCCAACCCGGATAGCACCGCAGTCTGCCGGCCGGACATGGTGCAGGCCACCGCGTTCTGGCGCACGGCGGCAGAAACCTTCGCCGGGCGTCCGGCGGTGCTGTATGACATTTATAACGAGCCGTGCCAGATTACCTGGGAGGAGTGGGCGCCCCTGGCGGAAGCCCTCATTGACGCGGTGCGCTCGGCCGAGCCCGAGGGGCTGGTCTTGGTGCCGGGGGTAGACTGGAGCTATGACCTGCGGGGGGTCCTGGAGCGCCCCATTCAGCGGGAGCAGGTGGTGTACAAGGCGCACGACTATCCCTGGAAGGCGTACCTGCCGCGGGAAGCGGCCTACGGGTTCCTGGCCGACCACTATCCCGTGGTGCTGGGCGAGTTCGGGGCAGACGGGCGGGTGCGCTTCGGCTTCTGGGCCGACCCGGAGTGGTACGGGCGGGAGGTCATAGGGTATGCCGAGGCGCGCGGCCTGGACGGATGGATCGCCTGGGCCTGGCACATCCATACGCCCCCCAACCTCTTCGCGGACTGGATGTACACCCCTACGCCCTTCGGGGCGGTGGTGCTGGAGGCGCTCCAGGCGGCCCGTGGGACCGGGCGCTAATGCACTATCAGGGGAGGTCATAGGAAATCGGACGGTGGTACATGACACACCCCGAATTTTCATGGGCAGCCGTGGGGCGCATGGCCATGTGCCCCTACCTGATGGGGAGGACTGCCGCCGTCAACGGCGGGCCCGCCCTTCAGGGCGGCGGGGTGGCACCCATCACCGGAGGAGTGACAGAACACTACACCGCGCCTGGAGGCTGCTCTCGCGCCCGCCGGGTCAACGTTGCCGGCGCTCGCCCTGACGGAGCTTACGGATCCCCGGCCAGCGCCCCGTACCGGACGGGATAGGCACGCTGCTGCGCCGCAAGCTGCTGCGGGTGCGCAAGCGCCTGGGCCAGAAAGGTCGGCAGGATAAAGCTGGCCCCGTGGAGGTGGGGGTGGTAGTACCGGGGGCTGATACCCCGCTCCGCCAGCCGCTGCTCGATCTGCGCCGGGGCGAGGTGCGCCACATCCAGCGCGCTGGAGGCCACGGTGAAGGACCAGACCACGCCCGGATACGAGGGTATCAGCGCGAGGTAGACCTGGACCAGGGAGAACACCTGCCGCAGGCGTGAGACCGTCGAGAGCAGTTCGCGGAGGTGGAAGAGCGGGGAGCCGCTCTGGGTCACGAGCACGCCATGGTCTCCCACGAGGCGGCGGATGTCGCGGTAGAACTCCACGCTGAACAGCGAGTGGCTCAAACCGCTGGGCGTCGGGTCGGTCGAGTCGATAATGACGACGTCGAACGGCCCGACGGCCTGCCGCACGTACTCCACCCCGTCGGCCAGGACAAGGTGCGCCCGGGGGTCGTCGAACGCGCCCGCGGCGATCTCCTCCAGATAGCGGCGGGAGACGTCGATTACCTGGCCGTCGATCTCCACCAGGTGCGCTGCCTGCACCGGGTGTTGCAAGACCCGGCGCAGGCAGCCGCCGTCACCGCCACCGATGATGAGGACCCGCTGGGGGTGGGCCACGGAGGTGAGTGCCGGGTGGACGAGCATCTCGTGGTAGGTGAACTCGTCGGCGGCCGTGGTCTGGACCGCCCGGTCCAGCACCAGCATCGTACCGAAGGGAGCGGTGTCGAGGACCTGGATGAGCTGGTAGGGCGACCGGGTTTCATACAGCACACGCCGGACCTGGATGCGCTGCTCGAACCCCACCGGCTCGCGCTCCCCGAACCACGTCTGGTCGCCGTCAGTCGTAAAGGGGGAAGATCCCACGTACAACTTCCATCACCTGAATGTGCTCGGCCTGGAAATAGCTTTGCAGGATGGGGATAGCGCGACGGGGTTCCGCGCTCTCGCCACAGGTGAACACGTCGATGGCCGCATAGCGATACTCCGGCCATGTGTGGATAGCGATATGCGACTCAGAGAGCACCGCCACCCCGGTGATCCCCTGGGGACTGAAGGGGTAAATGCGCAGGTCTTTGAGATGGAAACCACAGGCTTCGACGGCATCTACCAGGGCTTTCTCGACCAGTTCCAACGAGTCGAGTTTGTCGCTGTCGCCCCCCCACAGTTCCAGGATCAGGTGCTGTCCCAACCCCTTGATCACTCTTCATCCTCCGTGATGCTGACCGCTCTCGCCCCCTTTGATGGTCACCGTTGCGGTGGCCACAGCCTGACCTGTAGTGTACCAAAAACGCGGCGCTGGCGCTCGCCCGGTGGTCGCGCCCAGTTCCAACTGAGCGCGCCGGGCTGCGCGCCCGCGGGACCACCGGTATTATAGCAGGGCCAACGCCCCTTGCAGAGGCCGCAGCGTCCCCAGTTGGGGTTTTCGTTGTTGGGATCGGGAAGAGGAGTCTACCGGTCCGCTCACCCCGATCTGGTCGAAGGGCGAACGAACCCGCCCGCTCATGGTTCCCTTCGACGGAGTTTACCCTGAGCGTAGCCGAAGGGCTCAGGGCACGCTTGGGCTCACCACGAGCGGGCTAGCTCCCATCCGGCAAGAACGCAGAGGCCCTAGTGGTCTGTCAATCCTGTTTTGATGGGTTCCATCCCGCCGCCCTGAAGGGCGGGCCCGCCGTTCACGGCGGCAGTCGCACCCATCAGTTTATGCTTGACAGAACACTAGGGCATGATCAGGGGAGGTCATTGGGAATCGGACGGCGGTAGGGGCGCATGGCCATGCGCCCCTACCGGGTTGCCCATGCCGAAAATGTCTCCTGATCCGGTACTAGCGCCCGGCGACCAGGGTGGTGTCGCTCAGGAAGGCAGACTGGTCCGCCCTGACCCCCGCGCTGCGCCTCTCATTTCTCTATCACTGAGCGTGAGGAGGGGAGTGGTGCCCGCCTGCGGGTCGAGCGGATATCCCTCGGGCGCCGCGTGGCACGAACGGTACCGTGTCCCCAGGGAGCGCCTGGACCATCTCCCGGAAATCCGGGTCCGTATCCAGTTCATCGACGCCCAGGGAACGATAAAACTCCTGCAAAAAGGGAAGGACGACGGAGCTCGGGAACGCCGTCGCCGCGCGTGCCGTAGCGAGCACGGCCAACATGAGATCGCGGCTGCGTCCCCGGCCCCGGATAAGCTCCGGTTGGATGTAGGGCATATCCAGGATGCGGAACCCCAGCTTTTCAAAGATCGTAACACGCAGCCACGGGTCCATAGCATCGCTCTGGACCTTGCGGGGATCGTGCAACTCGGCAAAGACGGCGTTCACGCCGGAGCCCTCCCCATTGGCACTGCGCCGCGCGTCCTGGTGCAGGATAGCGATGCCCTGCTCGACCAGCCGTCGCCCCAATCCACCCCCGCGATAGGTCTCGCCCACGACAAGGTAGGTGAGAAAACCGCACCGGCTCTCCCGGTAAAACTCGAAGAGGAGTCCGCCGTACAGGGCAGGCGCTGGTGAGCGCAGCCCTTGCCCGGCCAGGAGCACATGGAAGATCGGGGAGGGCGCGCCAGGGTCCGGCCCGCAGAGCAGCGGTTGCCAGATGTCGGGAGTCTCAACTTCAGCGGGGGAGGTAAACGCCGGCTGGTACAGTGCTCGGTAGAAGCTCTCCAGGAGTTGCGGGTTGTGCTCCTCACGCAGGTCAAGGAACTCAATTTCTGGTTCGGTGCGCATCTTTCCACAAGTTCCCGTGTAGACGCTTCTGGGTAAGCATCAGTTTCGTTCTGTCCCCCCACCTGCGGCCGGAGTGCCGGGAGGTGCCAAGCGCAGCCGCGCACCCTGGTCGCCGTCGTCGCGTGGCCTACCCTGCCATCATACCGCATGGGCGAGACGCTGTCCACTTGGGCGCGCCATCGGCCCTCCATTACGCTCGACTGTACTGCACTACCGGAAGCGGTTTGATCTGGATCTCTTGCAACAGGACCAGGGGCGCGTGGACCAGCGGCTCAGCCAGGAGGTTCCCCTGGTCCGGCGCCTCCTGGGCGGCGTGGTCGCGATACGGCGCGGCCTCCTCGCCGCGGCCCTGCTCCTGTGCCACCTCAGCCAGCGCCAGCAACGCCTTGGCGGTGTTGAGCCGGTAGCCAAGCGACCGGAAGGTTGCCACGGCCTGCTGCAACGTGGACGCTACCTCCGGCCCGACCTGCCTGCGGCCCAGCGCCACATACGCGAGGTTCACCGCGATGCGCGCGGAGCCCTCCGGGTCGCCGATAGCTTCGGTGTGCTCCAGCGCCGCCCGCAACGCGGCCTCCGCCGGCGCGAGGTCCGCGGCGTCGTTCGTCAGCGCCCACCTCGTCAGATGCCAGATGCCCCAGGCATTTCCGATGCACGCCTCGGCCCAACGTTCCTTGAGGTGCTCGTGGGCGAGCACCTGCGCCTCCTGGAGCGCCCGCCGGGCGTGTTCCAGGTCGGCAGTCACGGCAGCGCGCTGGCCGGTGCGCAGGGCAGCACGGGCGCGCAGCAGGTACGCGTCTCCCCGGCTGGCAATGGTGTAGCACCGCCCGCGCAGGAAGGCGTGCGCGCGAAAGATCTTCTCCGCATCCTCAAACATCCGGATGGCGTCGTCGCATCGCAGGCGTTCGAGCAGGCTGCCGCCGTGGTTCAACAGCAGCCGGGCCCGGTGGCTCTGCTCCGGGGACTGCCCCAGGTGCTCCCGCTCCCCAAATTCGCCCCGCAGCAGGGCGAGGGCTTCCTGGAATGCGGCATCCGACTGCTCGTACATCCCGGTATCATCGTAGCCGATCACCAGGTTGTTGAGCGCAAACGCTGCTTCGAGGGCATGGCCCGCCCCTTGGAGTGTCGCCGCCGCCTCGCGGAACCCGGCAATGGCCTGGCGCCGCTGGCCGATATCGTACCAGACGCTCGCCACGTTGTTCATGAGGCAGCCCCAGCGGTAGGGGTCCTCCTCCCGCTGCACCAGGCGCAAGGCGCGTTCAAAGGTAGCCAGCGCCTCCGGCCAGTAGTCCATGTTCTTCAAGAGGACGCCCTGGAGGAGATACCGGTCGAAGGCAAAATCGGGGTCCTCCTCGTCGGCCGGGGCGTGTTCCGCGAGGTGGTCCAACACCTCCCGGCACTCGTCCCACCGGTCTTGGGCAAAGAGGAGCTTGGCCTGGTACAGGTCCGCACGCCGCTGCAACGCGGCCTGCCCCTGCAACAGCGACGTGCGTTTGACCCCGATGGTGGCTTCCAGGAGCGCGGAGCACCGCCCAAACTGGAACCGATCCAGGGACGTTGAGAAGGTCCGGCTCAGTTCCTGCCATACGGTCTCCAGGTCCTCCCTCAGGCAGAAGCTATGGTAGAGGTATTCCACCACGTACTCGAAGCGGATATCGTCGTCCTGGGCCTGCGTGGCCTGTTCCCGGAAATACTGGGCTGCAGCCCGGTGGATACCGGCGATGAACTCCGGCGCGGTGTTGGGCAGGTGGGCGGGCAGCACGTCCAGGACAAGCTCCCGGACCATGTCGTGGAGGCGGTAGGTCTTCTCCGGGACGCGGCTGCGATGCCGGTACACGAAGTCATACCCGCAGAGCGTCTCAAAGGTCCCCACGTTGAATCCGACCAGATCGGCCGGGAAGTGCCGCATGAGGGGTGCGCTGAACCAGCGCATCTGCGCGGCCGCATAGGTGAGAATGCGCTCGGCCGGAGTGTCACAGAGCAACATGCGGTCGAGGAGCTGTTTCTCCAGATCGACATCGATATACTGGTCAGACTGAAAGTCCTGCAAGGTTGGTTCACGCCCGGCGTTTTTGCGGATGTTCTCGACGATGGTCGCTATCAACGCGAGGTGCAGCGGGGGGCAGGTCTGGTGCTGGGCGTCCATTTTGAGGGTGACCAGCTGCGTTTCGAGCCGTTCGTCTAGGGGACGCGCGGCGAATTTGCGCCGGAGGTAGTCCTGCGCATCGGCAAGGATAAGCCCGTCGAGGTTCACGCAGTGCAACCGCCGCGTCGCCGGCGCCCCGGGCGCAGCGACCGTGACCGGCTCTTCCCAGAAGCGCCGCTCGTCCGGTGCGGCAAGCCAGGAGGTTTGCCCTTGAACGCCGAAGCCGCCGGAGCCTGCTCCATCCAGGGGGATCCGGCCAGCGACGATCACCAGGGCCGGAACGGCTACCGCCTGGTCCGCCGGGCGCTGCCGTCCGAACCGCCACCGGGGCTGGCGCGGCTCCGGCGGGTGCTGCGGCGCGACGAGGGCGCGGGCCAGCTTACGGATGAAGACCTCCTGCCCGTTGCGCCTGCCCTGGAGCTTCTCATACGCGTCCAGCAGCACGAGCGCGCGGGGAGTCACCGGGAGATCGGAGGCGACACTCAGGTCCGCAACCGGTATCCCCAGCGCCCCGGCGAGGTCCGCTGCCGAGGTCCGGTGCTGGCGCGCCGGGCGCCGGCGCGGCGTGCGGAGCGCCGGGGCAAGATCGGCGGCAAAGGCTGCCGGCATCACCTCTTCGACAAATCTGGTGGGATGCTCGCGAGCGCGATCCCGCAACCGCTCGCGCCAGCGGGCATCGAGGTGGTAGTGCTGCTGAAACCACGTCTCCACCACCGGGCGCTTGCCGGCAAGCTTCATGAGCGCGCGCCCGGCCATCTCTAACCACTGCTCACCTTTGAGGACTTCCCAGATTTCTCTCGACCCAACGAGATAGAGCGCCACATTGAGCGCGACGCGAAGAGGAAGGGTAAGGATGCGGAGCAGCAGGAAGGGCTCCGGGGCCGGCAGGGGCGGCACGCTGGCCTCTCCTTGGGCCTCCCGGTAGATGCGCCAGGCTGCGCTCAAGCGCGGGAAGGAGAACGCGTACTGCTCGATGAGGCGCGCGGCAAGGTGGAAAACGATGTCGCCGGAGCTGGCGAACTCACGGTTGAAGTCGAGGCGGACGGAGGGGATAGCCAGGGCTTTGCAGAGGCGCTCCTCAAGGAAGTCGAGGATCGTGGTCTTCCCCTGGCCGCCCTGCCCGTCTATGGCGACCACCGGCAGCCCGTCGCCCGCGGGTTGCAGGAGCAGTTGCGCGACCAACCGCTTCAGATCGTCACGATCGACAAAGTACTCAAGATGCGACGCAGCATCGGCAAACTCATCCATCTCGGCGCCTTTCAGGGGTTAAGAGAGCCAAGGAGCGCTCGGGGTGCAGCACGGGCGTGAGATGCCGGCCCACAAGCGGTCCCGGAGCGGCACCGTTCCACATCATGCGTCGTCCCTGGGGGGCGGAGGCGTCCCCGGTGCGGGGTCCGGCCCCGCTATGATGGTGTCGGCAGGCGGCAAGGCGGTGGCGCGGTCTTCAATCCGGCGCATCAGCTCCCGGATCCGGCTCTCTGTTCCGGCTTCCGCGATCAGGCGCGCCACCTCTTCGGGGCTGATGGCGTCGTGCATGCGGCGCAGCACGCCGGCGATACCGGCGCGGTCCTCGATCATCTTGATGATGTGATACCCTTCTCCGTACTCGTCGAACATGCGAAAGACAATGTCATCGAAGCTTTCCTTGAACCCGTAGCCATCCAGCACCCGCAGCTCCATCCACTGCGCGAACCCTTCGAGGAAGAGACGGCCCCCATAGGGCACCAGGGCCGGGTCGTACAGGGTCGGGTGTACGGTCGGCTGCCCGTCCGGCCCGAGGCGGTGCTGCCAATCGTGGGCAAACTCGTGGCCCAGTAGCCCCACCAGGGCTTCCTCGACCTCCGGGCGGACCACCACCTCGCGCTCCCCGGAGGGCAACCGGCGGAAGAAGCCGAGCAGCCCCGCCGTCTGTCGTTCTGCTTCCGTCATGAACCGCACCGGGGCCGGGCGATAGTCCAGGTCGGCCCCGATGCCCAGGACGGGCAGGAGCCCGTACCGGAGGACCCCGTCGCGCATGCGGAGCAGGTCATTGGCATCGGAGACCACCTCGTAGCGCAGCCGGTCCAGGGCCGCCGGCGCGCACCCGGCAATGCGGGCCGCGACCTGGGGATCGAGCACCCGGCCGAGCAACCGGAGGGTCTCCCGCTTCTCCAGCGCGCCAGCGCAGGCGCCACTGTCCTGGAAGATGCGGCACTCCGGGTCGTGGAGGCAGGCGGCGCAGCCGGCGCGACACGGACAGGCCACCAGGATGCGGTACGCCTCCTGGTGCAGCCCAGGGATGGCATCGGCGAGCGCTTCGGCCAGGCCCATCCCGTCGTGTACCGTGTCGTAGATCAGGATACTCGGCCCCGCCGCCATGCCGGGAAGCTCCGGGACCACGGCGACCTGCGCTTCGGTGCGGCAGAGCGCGGGAGGGAGCGTCCACCCCAGGACCGTCCGGAAGAGGTGCGCCAGGCTATGGGCGACCTGCGGCGAGAGTGGTCCCGTAGCGCGGGAGCCAGTCAGGACCACGGCCTCCGTGGTGAATTCCGCGCTGCGGACGGGTTCGACGGCAGCCACGACCGCGTCGTGCCGTTGCTGCGCCGAACGCAGCCGCCGCGTCGCGACGAGCGTCTGGGTGATGGTCATCCGGCGGCGGGCCAGCCCCAACGGCTCGCCATCGCCCATGCGGAAGAGGGGCAGGCCCTCTGCGTCGGAGCCGTCGGCCGGGCGGGCCGTCACCCGGTACAGCGGGACCGCCAGGCCCGGCTGGTCCGCCGGCGGCACCGCCTGGGCCTCCCCCGCGGCCAGGCTGATGACGAGGGGGTGCTGCCCGGAGAACACCGCGCGGTGGGGGTAGATCTCGCACGCCTCCCGGTGGCGGTCTACCTGGAGCACCACGCGGCCATCCAGGGTCCGCACCGGGACCAGGTCGGCGGCGACCCCCACGGTGTCGAGCGGGCAAGCCCCGTGCACGTCCGCGGCGACCGCCTCGGTGAGGGCCAGCCGCCGCACGAGCTTGTCGCCCAGCCGCTCGTCGTTGAACTCGTCCTGGACCCCAATCCGCCCCTCAGCGCGCCATGCCTCCACGATGCGCTGTCCCACCGCCCCAAATGCAGTCACGAGATCCTGGTCGGTCAGCCCGACCTCCACGAGCGCGCAGGCCAGGTGCTTCGCGACCACCTGCGGGTGCTGGCTGTGGAGCGGAATGAGCGGCGCCAGGGCACGCGGGGAGTCCGACGCCTCGGGCTGGAGGCTGCGGATCAGGCTGAGCGCGGCGGGAGAAGGCGGCGCGAGCACCATGACCAGCCCACCGTTGCGCCCCGCGCCCAGCCGTCCGCTCAGGCGCGCCACGTCCCGCGGCTCCGCAGGCGCTCCCAGGATGATGAGCGCATCATAGCTCGCCAGGGCCTCCCCCAGGTCATCCTCGCGGGGGACGAGCGCCAGGTGGCTCTTCGGGAGCTGTCGGCCAACCGCCTGAAAGATCTGCTGCTCAAGCTCCTGGGCTTCCTGCTGCCCAAAGGTCGCGCCATAGAGCAGGACCCGGAGGTCCGGGGTTTCGACCAGCATGGCTGCCAGTTCGACCGCCGCATCGAAAAGCGACTGGCGGGTGACCTGGCGGGTAAGGTGGGCGCCGGGGGCCGCGCTGGGCCGCGCATCGAGGGATGGCAGCCAGAGGCCGTAGACCTGGGTGGGGCGTGGGCCGCTCTCCACATCAATGACGTGGACGATATGGTCCGGCGGGGACAGCGCCAGCAACTCGGCGGCAAAGGCCCGCAGGTTGCCCGCCGGGTGCGCGGTGGCGACGAACTGGAGGGCTTGGCCGTGGGCGCGGGCGACCAGACCGAGCCGCCGGAAGACTTGGGCCGCGTTCGCGCCGATGATCCCTGAGTACCGGTCGAGGTCGTAGGTGATCACCAGTTCCAGGCTGGCAAAGAACTCGGACCAGGCTCGGTGCTCCTTCAGGAGGACGCGGTGGAGGGTCGCCAGCGAGCAGAAGAGCACTTCCGGCGGCGGGTCGGGGACCGTGCCGTCCCAGTCGTCGGCCAGCGCGTCCTCGTACAGGGCGTAGCGCCAATCGGTCTGGTCCGCCAGCGCGTGGAAGCGTTCCCGCTCCCGTTCGAGTGTGCTGTCGTCGGGTGTCAGCACGAGGACATGGGCGCCGCGGCGCAGCGTCCGCTCCAGGGTCGCCAGGAACAGCGTCAGCCGGCGGCCGCTGCCGGGGCCGGTAGCCAGGACCACATGGTGCCGCGTGCCGTTGTCCGATGGGTCGGGAAGGAAGCGCTCCAGCGCGCTGAGCTGGTGGGCAGCCAGCCCACTCACGCCTGGAATGTGCAGGGAAACCAGGACGGCGTGGAGCAGCCCGCCCGGTTGCAGGTCACGTGCCCAGGGCTCGCTGCCGGAGAGGGGAAAGGTCCCGGCCAGGCGGGGGCCGACGCGAGTGACCGCCCGCAGTTGCCCGCGGTAGCGGCGGGACTGACGTAGCCGGGCGACCACGTCCATCGGATCCGGGAGGGCTGGGGGCGTGGGCGGCGGTGGCGGGGTAGGTCCGGCCGGGAGCGGGCGGGTACGCAGCCCTTCTCGCTCGCGGTACATGCGTGAGAGCGTGACCCCGGCCAGCGCGAAGAGGCTCCAGGCTGCCGGGGGGAAGGCGCCCAGGAGCGCCACCGGTGCGGCGAGCGCGGCAACCACCCCGATGACCACGGCGAGCGCCAGGGGCCACCGACCATCATCGTGGCGGAGGGCCCGGTCGAGCCAGAGCGCATCTTCGACCCACGAGGGCGGGCTTCCGGCTGCGGCCAGCGCCCGGCCTGCGGCCACGACCCGGTTCAGCACCGTGCTGATGCCAGCGTAGGCCAGGCCGATGGCGATGATGGTCGCCAGGCCGGAAGGGATGCGGGGCACGAACGGCACGGGCGCGGACAGGAACCGGGTAATGGCCCCCTGAGCGGCGGCATCCAGCACCAGCACCACCAGGGCCACCACAGCAGTCATCACGAAGGCGAGCAGCGCTGCCATGAGCCGTCCTCCTGTCCCGCGCTTCAGCGAGCGACGGTCATGGCATCAAGCCCGGTTTGCGCCTGGCACAGGACAAGCTCATCACGCTGGCTGGCGTACGGGACCACATCAACGTGGGGCGGACGGTGGGGGGCGCTCTGGGCCAGGACTGCCAGGGAGCCGGTCGCGAAGATCAGCCGGTGCCGGGGTGGGATGAGGCTGCCGCGCTCGTTGTCCGCGACCAGGGAAAGCGCCGACGTCTCGGGCCAGTCCCGGAGGATGGTCGCCAGGGCGTGTTCCGCCGGAGCGCCCGCGGACCGCGCGTGTTCCTGCCATAGCAGCAAGAAGCGGCGTCGCAGCATATCGCGAGCATCGCGCACCCACCGCGTGCTGTCCCCGACTACCCAGCGGAGGGCCATCTCGGGGGACCGGAGGAGACCCACGACTGCATCGGTACCGAGCGCGCCGAGGAGTGCGTGGCGGTCCTCGGTGGCGTGGGCGCTCTCCTCCGGCACGGAGCGGGTGAAGGGTTCCGTCTGTGCTGGGCCGCCGGCCCCGGGCTGGGCTATCCGGCGCAGTTGGGACTCGACCGTCTGGAGGCGGACTTCGAGCCGGGACAGGTGGCGGATGCCGGCGGCCAGGGTCTTGCGGTACCAGTGCCGGTCCACCACCGCAATTTCGCGTTCGAGCGCTTCAGCCTCCCTGGTGGTGAGCGCGGCGACCACGCCCACCAGGTCGGCATAGGCACGGTCCCAGCGGAGCTTAGTGCTCCAGAGCGTCCCGCCCACCGCCGCACCGACGGCCGCGACCACTCCCACCACGGCGAGGACGCGCCAGACCACCAGTTTCGTCCGCAGGTCGGGGTCGATGCGGTCGAGGAACGGCAGCCAGAGGGACGCCTGATCCAGCAGCCCGATAAGGTGCCACAGGACCAGCACGCTGGACACGACGGTGCCCAGGGCCAGCCCCAGCATGAGCCAGCTGTTGGGGCGGCGCTCCATGGCCGCGGCCAGCGTGCCCAACGGCTGCGCGATCTGAAGCTCCGCATCGGCGACGCTCACGGTCCTGAGTCCGCCGAGGCCGCGGGCCTGCGCCGTGCGCTCCTCCTCCCAGCGCTTCTTCTGGAGGGAGAGCAGGTCGGCAATGTACACGGTGGGCGGGGACAGGCGGGTATCGGTCCACAGCGCCATCACGTACTGCTGCACCGCGTCCCGCGCCCGATCGCGCTCGCTAGCGGCGCTGGCGCGCAGATCGCGCAGCACCCGCTCGTACTGGACACGGACCTCCCGCTGCCACGCCGCGTTGCTCTGGAGCCAGCGCGCGACCTCCTCCCGAATCCGGCGCACCTCCTGCTCAGGCGCGCGCCACAGACTCGGCCCACCGGTAAAGTGGGCCGCCGGGCCACCCCGGAGCGCAGCCCCGATGCGGGCGCGGGCATCCTGGCCGACTTCGGGCCGTGGTATGGTCACGTCCGGCGGCGTCCAGCCGATGGGCACGCGGGCCCCGCTCCCTCCCATGTGCCTCGCGCATTCGTACAGGCGCACCTGGGTACACCACTCCGCCAGGACCGCCGCCAGCGACCGGACGCGCTGCACCGCGAGACGGCCGAACAGCCGGAGCGAGGTCGGGTCGCCCCCGCGGGTGTTGGCGTCCTGGGCGCTGGCGCGGTGCAGCGCGATACTCAGGTTGGGGGACACCTCCGTGGCGTTGGCGAGAACCAGGGTAGAGCAGGCCAGCGCGCTGTACCGCGCCAGATCGGGCGGCGCTAGCTGAAAGCCGTTGCTCATCCGGGCGCGCAGAAGGTAGACCTGGCTGATGGCGCCGATACCCGCCTCGTGCATCGCGCCTGCCAGCGTTGCCAGGAAGTCCGCCGCGGCGGAGATGAGGGAGCTGGACGGGTCCACCAGCACCAGGGTCAGCGTCAGCAGACGGCCATCCCGGTACAGCCGGGCAGCGCAGGGAATGACGGCATCCATCAGGATCTGCTCGACCTCCCCGCCCGCCGTCTCGCCAAGCTCGCCCAGGACCAGCCAGCTCACCCGGTCGAAGCGGGCGGTAGTCGGCCCGGTGAACATCATGCGCACCTGGTCCTCCAGGCGGTCCGCCGTGAGCGTGGCGATCTCGTCGCTCTGCTGGGGAGGCTCCTCGCCGGACGCGGTAACGCAGACC
>JACQUQ010000012.1 GCA_016210175.1 Chloroflexota bacterium
CTGTTGGGAAGTCCAAGATGCTCCTTTGGCGTAACGTAGCAGAGCATGGCGGTGCCGAACCAGCCTATCATGGCCGCGCCTATGGCCGAGGTTATGTGGTCGTAGCCAGGGGCGATGTCGGTGGTGAGGGGGCCCAGAGTATAGAAGGGCGCCTCATGGCACACCTCCAGTTGCCTGTCCATGTTCTCCTTGATCTTGTGCATGGGCACGTGGCCCGGCCCCTCGATCATCACCTGGACGTCGTGCTTCCAGGCGATCTGGGTAAGCTCGCCCAGGGTCTTGAGCTCCGCGAGCTGGGCCTCGTCGTTGGCGTCGGCAATGGAGCCCGGTCGCAGGCCGTCGCCCAGGGAGAACGAGATGTCGTAGGCCCGCATGATCTCGCAGAGCTCTTCGAAATGGGTGTAGAGAAAGTTCTCCTGGTGATGGGCCAGACACCAGGCGGCCATGATGGACCCGCCGCGGGAGACGATGCCTGTGACCCGCGGCGCGGTCAGCGGGATATAGCGCAGCAGCACCCCGGCGTGGATGGTGAAGTCGTCCACGCCCTGCTCGGCCTGCTCGATGATGGTGTCCCGGAAGACCTCCCAGGTCAGGTCCGGGACCTTGCCGCCCACCTTCACCAGCGCCTGGTAGATGGGCACGGTGCCGATGGGCACGGGCGAGTTGCGGATGATCCACTCGCGGGTGGTGTGGATATTCCTCCCCGTCGAGAGGTCCATGACCGTATCCGCGCCCCAGCGGATTGCCCAGGTCATCTTCTCAACTTCTTCCTCAATGGAGGAGGCCACCGCGGAGTTGCCGATATTGGCGTTGATCTTCACCAGGAAATTGCGGCCAATGATCATCGGCTCGCTCTCCGGGTGATTGACGTTTGCCGGGATGATAGCCCGGCCACGGGCTACCTCGGCGCGGACGAACTCCGGGTCCAGGTTCTCCCGAATGGCGATGAACTCCATCTCCGGGGTGACAATGCCGCGCTTGGCGTAGTGCATCTGGGTGACGGCCCGGCCGGGCCTAGCCCGCAGGGGCCGACGCTGCAAGCTGGGGAAGACGGCGAGGTTGGCGCGGGGATCGCCGGGCTTCAGGCCGTTATCGCGGGGCTGCACGGCGCGCCCCTCGTACTCCTCGACGTCGCCGCGCTCCAGGATCCAGGAGCGGCGCAGGGGCGTGAGCCCCTGGCGGACGTCGGTCGTCACCGCCGGGTCGGTGTAGGGACCGCTGGTGTCATAGACCCGGAGGGGCGGGTTATCCTCGTTGCCGAAGCGGCCTGAGGTCGGGGTGAGGGAGATCTCCCGCATGGGAACCCTCACGTCCGGTCGTGCGCCGGAAACGTAGACCTTGTGACTGCCCGGCAACGGCTGGCCGGGAGTGGGGGGGACCTGGGACACCGTGTACCTCCTTACGTGCTGACCACGCCGGACTTCAGAACGGTAGGGAGCCAGCAGCGCGGAGGCGGAGGAGGACCGCGACGGACCCGGAACACAAAACGCCATCGCGAGCCGAAGGTCACGATGGCGCTCCACCGACCAGCCCGAAGGCCGCACGCCGCACCAGCACGGATGCGAGGACATGCCCTGCGACTGACGCAAGGAGGGAACTGCTGACGCCCCCGATCCCGCGCGCCGCGGACTGGGTGATGGACCTGCTTCCCTACGCTCGTACTAACGAGATCAGGTTCCAGGGGTTGGTGGTCTTGATACCGCCTCTCAGCTACACGCTCCCCCGCAGGCCTGCTGACTATGCACTTTATCTCAGTATGCACCCTGGAGCGAGCGCTGTCAAGCGCGTGGATGGGCGTGGCTCGTGATGTGTACGGGTGCGTTGACAACCAGAAGAGGGCAGGCGTATGCTTGCGGCGCGCACCGGTAGGTACCGCGATGGCCTCCGGCGCAAGGGGCCGAACAGTGGAGCGTGCCCCTGGGAGCCGACGTCGGGGGGAACGGGTATCGTGGTGGATCCAGGGCATCGCGACGTGTGGAGACCCATCACTTCGTGGGCGATGGTAGCAGTGTAGTGACTCCTACGTGTCTCATGTTGAAACCAACACATCTTACCTGGGGGAAGCCATGCAGCGCAGCACCAATCGCATTCTTGTTACCCATGCCGGCAGCCTGCCCCGACCTGAGGACGTGCGGGCGATGGTCATCGCCCGGAGCAGCGGGCAACCCTATGACCAGGGTGCCTTGACGAGGGGCCTCCATCGCGCGGTCGCTGCGGTGGCCCAGCAACAGGTGGCGTCCGGGATCGACATCGTGAACGACGGTGAGTTCAGCAAAACGAACTTTACCAATTACGTGCGCGAGCGCATCAGTGGGATCGAGCACCGGTCGCTCGCGCCGGGGGAGGGGCCGCCGCCGCAACTCATCTACGGCCGCGACCTGCTGGAATTCCCCGAGTACTTCGATCGGGGTCCCAGCTTTGGCGCTGGGAACGCGGGCAGCGCAGCCCAGATGCGGGCCTTCTGTGTCGGCCCCATCACCTACAGCGGACACACTGCCATCCAAGAGGATATCGAACATTTCAAAGCGGCGCTCCAGGGCGTCCCGGTCGAGGATGCCTTCCTCCCTGCGAACTCGCCAGGCACCATTGAACACTGGCTGCGGAACGAGTATTACCCGAACGACGAGGCATTCCTTTACGCCATCGCCGATGCGATGCACGAGGAGTACAAGGCTATCGTCGATGCTGGCTTCATTCTCCAGATAGACGACCCGGACCTGGCTGATGCCTGGCAGATCCACCCTGAGATGGACGTGGCCGCGTACCGCAAATTCGCCGATCTCCGCATCGAGGCGCTGAACCACGCGCTACGGGACCTCCCGGTGGAACAGCTACGGTTCCACATGTGCTGGGGCAGCTACAAGGGACCCCACAAGTACGACATCCCGCTGCGGGACATTGTGGACCTCATCTTGAAGGTCCGTGCCCAGGCGTATTCCATCGAAGCCTCGAATCCCTGCCACGAGCACGAGTGGCGGGTGTGGGAAGAGGTGAAGCTGCCGGAAGGGAAAATCCTTATTCCGGGGGTGGTCGGCCACTACAGCGACTTCATCGAGCACCCGGAACTGGTAGCCGAGCGCCTCGTGCGGTACGCCAAGCTGGTGGGCCGGGAGAACGTGATCGCCGGGACGGACTGCGGGCTGGGGACCAGGGTAGGCCACCCCAAGATTTGCTGGGCCAAGTTCCAAACCATGGCGGAAGGCGCGCAGCTCGCAACCAAGCAGCTCTGGGGATAGGAAGGCACGCACGGAGGCCCCCTCCTCGCTAGCGCCGTGCTGATCTCCGGGCTGGCGGCCCATGCTTGGAAGTTCGCTCTCGTGGTCTGTCACTCGTGTTTGCGAGATACCGCCGGTAGGGGCGGCACATCCGCTCCTACCGGCCGGCCGTGCTTCCGTGCCCGTGCACTACCTCCCGCTCTCACCTGGTGTCGTCACTCCGTCTACCCGGAACCCCCAGCCCTGGCCCTGCCCGTCCGTCACCAGCTTGAGAATCACGAAGCGCCCCGCGATGGGCGGCGTCCAGCCGCCCCCGGCCAGGTCGCCGGCCGCCAGTTCGGCCCGTATCTGCCAATCCTGGTCCAGCAGGTAGAGGCGGTCGCCGTCGGGGGCCAGGTCCAGGCGGGCAAGGTGGGCCGACGTCCACGCGGCGCCATCGTCAGGGTTCACCACGACCCAGGCCAGGTCCGCCCGGTCCGGGTAGGGGTGGGGCGATTCCAGGGTGAAGCCGGGGCGGTGCGTCCCCCAGAAGACGGCGGCCACGGCCACGAGCAGCACTGCCAGGGCCAGGTCGCCGGGCCGGACGGGGGTGGGGCGTGAGGCGGCACGCCCCTTTTCGCCCTCTCCCTCTGGCGGCGGGCTGGGGTGAGGGCCATGCTCTCCCACCGCGCGGACGAGGGTGCCCACCGCGGGCACGGCGGCCAGGGCATACGCTCCGCTGAGGAAGAGCACCGGCAGTCCCGGCGCGGTGAAGCGGTAGATGACCCAGAATGGGCTGTACAGCAGGGAGAGGGCCATGGGCACGGTCCAGAGCGCCAGCA
>JACQUQ010000031.1 GCA_016210175.1 Chloroflexota bacterium
ATTCCTGAGCATCGAAGTGGGCCGTTCCGGGTTGTCAAAAGCAAGTCCTCATCGCTCAGTCCTTAATAGCTGGCGATCAGCGTCTCTTCCTCGGTGGGGAGGCTGCGCTTGATGACGTCCAGGTGCTCCAGGGCCAGGCCGGCCCCGATGGCCACGCAGCGCAGCGGGTCCTCCGCCACGTAGCAGGCCACGCCGGTCTCCGTGGCGATCATCTCGTCGATGCGGCGCAGCAGCGCCCCCCCGCCGGTGAGGACGATCCCCTGGTCGATGACGTCGGAGGCCAGCTCCGGCGGGGTCTTCTCCAGCACGCTCCGCACCGTAGCCACGATGGTTTGTAAGCAATCGCCGATGGCCTGGTGTACCTCGGTGGAGTTGACGGTAATCGTGCGGGGCATCCCGGTGACCTGGTCCCGGCCCCGCACCTCGCAGGTGAGCTCCTGGTCCAGGGGCAGGGCGCAGCCCACCGCCAGCTTGACCTCCTCGGCGCTGCGGTCGCCCACAATGAGGTTATGGCGGCGCTTGATGTACCCGGCGATGGCATCGTCGATACGGTCACCCGCCATCCGCACCGACTCTGCCACCACGACGCCGTACATGGAGATGATAGCCGCCTCGCAGCGCCCCCCCCCGATATCCACGACCATGTTCCCCCGCGGGCTCCCCACCGGGATCCGGGCGCCAATGGCTGCCGCCAGGGGCTCAGGCATGAGGTGGGCCGGTCGTCGGGCGCCGGCCTGCTCGGCGGCATCGCGCACCGCCCGCTGCTCCACGGAGGTGGCCCCGACGGGGATAGTGATCATGACTTCGGGCTTGGAGAAATTGAGGCGGCCTTTCACTTTGCCTATAAAGTAGCGCAGCATGGCCTCGGTGATGGTGTAGTCGGCAATGACCCCATCCCGCATCGGGCGGATGACTGAGATGCCCGAGGGCGTGCGTCCCATCATGTCACGTGCACTGCCGCCGACCGCCTCGATACGGTTGGCCCGCGTGGAGAGGGCGACCACCGACGGCTCGTTGATGACCACACCCCTGCCCTTGACGTACACCAGCACATTGGCGGTCCCCAGGTCGATCCCGATGCGTTTCATAGGTACGTTGCCCCTCATCCCCAGGTGAATGCGCGCCGTAGCCGCCACCGTCCCGCGCCGGGCCGCAGCCCCTTTGCGCCCTGCACGTCAGTGGGGAACTCGGCTGCGCTGGGTGGCATTATACCGCATTCACCCGACGGCCAACAGTCTCCGACCGCCGCGCGGCCATCCAGCGCGAGAGCAGGTTAGAACGCAAAGGCAGCAAGGACCATGCAGGTAGGGGAAGGCCGGGAGCGCAGGCCGCTTGCCTACCATGATGCAGACGAGACGGCCGCGCTCCCGCCAGCGCGCGGAACAGCGGAGGCTCAGCGGGTGGGTGAGGTAAGTTGCGCTTTGCTGGAGACACGGCGGATATGCGCTCCCAGCCCTTGGAGCTTCTCGGCGAAATGCTCGTAGCCCCGGTCCAGGTGGTAGACATCGCCGACGTCCGTGACGCCGTGGGCCGCCAGGCCCGCCAGCACCACCGCCGCGCCGGAGCGGATGTCCAGCGCCCGCACGGCCGCCCCCGCCAGCGACGTGGGGCCGTTGATGATGGCCGTCTGCCCGGCCACCACGACATTGGCCCCCATCTTGCGCAGCTCCCCCACGTAGAGTAGACGGTTATCGTAGACCCGCTCGTGGATGATGCTCATGCCGTGCGCCTGCGTCAGCAGCGCGCCGAATACCGATTGGAGGTCGGTGGCGAAGCCCGGATAGGGAAGGGCCTGCACCGTTACGCCCTGGAGGTCGCGGCTGGGGCGCACCTGAAGGGTCCGCTCGCCGACCTCGATGACCGCACCCGCCTCCCGCAGCTTCCAGATGAGCGCGTCCAGGTGCCGGGGAACGACATTCTCCAGGACGACCTCGCCGCAGGAGATGGCCGCAGCGCAGGCGAAGGTCCCGGCTTCAATGCGGTCGGGGATGACGGTGGTGGTGGTGCCGTGGAGTTCGGGCACGCCCTCGATCTCAATGATGTTGCTGCCGGCCCCGGTAATGCGCGCGCCCATGCTGTTGAGCATGCCCGCCAGGAAGGAGACTTCCGGCTCGGCGGCGGCGTTGCACACCACGGTGCGCCCGTGGGCCATGCAGGCGGCCAGGAGGATGTTCTCGGTGCCCAGGACGCTGGGGTAATCCAGGAAGATGCGGGTGCCCTGGAGCCGCGGCGCTTGCGCGCGGTACTTGTCCTCGAAGCGGGAGATGGTGGCCCCCAGGGCGCGGAACCCGGCCAGGTGGACATCCAGGGGGCGCTCGCCGATGACATCACCGCCGGGGGGACAACAGGCTGCTTCCCCGAAGCGGCCCAGGAGCGGCCCCATCACCACGAAGCTGGCCCGGTTGCGCACCACCAGCTCGCTGGGCGCGGCCAGCGTGTGGATGCGGGCGGCGTTGATGCGCACGCGCCCCTGGCCCAGCCACTCCACGGTCGCCCCCAGCCGCCGCAGCACCTCGCTCATCACGGCGACATCCTCAATATCCGGGACATCCTCCAGGATACAGTCGTCGCTGGTGAGCAGCGCCGCAGCAATGGCTGGCAGCGCCGCGTTCTTGGCCCCGCTGATCCGGACAACTCCCTCGAGGCGATGCCCTCCTTCGATGACGAAGCGATCTCCGACCACCTAGCCGCTCCTTTACCCCCTTGTCCACCGGGGAGGCTCCCCCGCATGGCCATCGTCGGGTGCGACGAACGCGGCGCCCGCGGCCCCGGGGCGCGAGCACCGCTCAGAACCCATCCCGGCAGCCGGCACACCCCCGCCGGCCGCGCCCGGCGGACCGGTCAACAACAAACAAGGAACACCCCCGACGGTTGTGTTCCTTGCCGCTGACCGTTCCTCCTGTTCGTTACGCTTGCGCCCCCGGCGGCGGTCCGCCGCCCCGACGCCGGCGCATGCGCTCGGCCACGCGCAGCCGCATCAACGCCCGCTCCATGGACGCCTGCGCCCGCGCCACGTCGATGTCCGCCTGGCGTTGGGCCAGCCGCTCCTCCGCCTGACGCCGGGCGGTCTCGGCCCGCGCCATGTCGATCTCCTCGGCGCGCTCGGCAGAGTCCGCCAGGATGACGACCTTGTCCGGCCGCACCTCCAGGAACCCGCCGCCGATGGCGAAGGACTGCTCCTGGTTGCCTTTGCGGGTCCGCAGCTCGCCGTAGGTCAGTGCGGTCAGCAGTGGAGCGTGATGGGGCAAAATGCCCAATTCGCCCTCGATGCCCGGCGCAATGACCACATCCACGTCATCGGCGTAGACCTGGCGCTCCGCGGTCACAATTTCCACGTGGAGTGTCGGCATGCCACATTCCTCTTTACCTTAAGAACGTCGTACCCCGCTCCAGGTAGCGGTGGGCGGGAGCCTCGCGTGTCCAGCGAGAACCGCACCATGCCCGCATTCCCCGGCGCCCCCCAATCCCTCACGGCCTCCGGGGGGTGAGGCGGCGTTCCTGGTCCTTACCCTGCGGTGCCCACTTCCCGGAGCGACCTGGCCTTCTCCACGGCCATGTCGATGTTCCCCACCATGTAGAACGCTTGCTCCGGCAGGTCGTCGTACTTGCCTTCCAGGATTTCTTTGAACCCCCGCACCGTCTCCCGCACCGGCACGTACTGCCCCGGCGTGCCGGTGAACACCTCGGCGACGAAGAAGGGCTGCGACAGGAACCGCTGGATCTTGCGGGCACGGGCGACGGTCAGCTTGTCCTCTTCCGACAGCTCGTCGATGCCCAGGATGGCGATGATATCCTGGAGGTCACGGTAGCGCTGGAGCACGCGCTGCACGCCACGGGCAACCTCGTAATGCTCCTGGCCGACCACCCGCGGGTCCAGGAGACGGCTGGTGGAGGTCAGCGGGTCCTCCGCGGGATAGATCCCTTGCTCCGCGATGGAACGCTCCAGCGCCACGACCGCGTCCAGGTGGCCGAAGGTGGTGGCCACACCGGGGTCGGTGTAGTCGTCAGCGGGCACGTAGATGGCCTGGAAGGAGGTAATGGAGCCTTTCTTGGTGGAGGTGATGCGCTCCTCCAGGGCCCCCATTTCGGTGGCCAGGGTGGGCTGGTAGCCCACAGC
>JACQUQ010000032.1 GCA_016210175.1 Chloroflexota bacterium
CCACCAGTGCTCGCCGCACCCGCCGCTCTGCCCCCTGTAGCGCCGCACCCACCACGCCGGTCACGGCCCGAGCTAGCTGCTGGCCCAGCTCGGCCCCCAGGTTCGGCCCGATAGGGAACGCACCGCGCTGGTGATGGACCCAGGTCAACCCCTGCTCCAGGTACCTGGCCAAGCCCGTGGCTCCGTCACTGCTCACTCCCCGCAGCGCCTCCAGGTCCAGCCCGGCCGCTTGGGCCCGGTCAAACAGGTGTCCCCACGACCCGGCCCTCCCTTCCTCCGCCACCACCACCGGCGGCCAGACCAGCCCGCGCACCCGGTCCGTCAGCGCCAGCACTCTCCGCTGCGCCTTGCCCCGCAGCCGCGCCCACCGCCCATCGGTCCCCACCTGTCCCGAACTGGCGATGCCCGCCAGTTGCCCGGCCACGGTCTGCTCCGCCCGCCGTCCAGCCCCATCCCGCCAGCGCTCCACGGTGCTCGGCCTCAGATGGCATTGCTGCGCGTCCGCCGGTTCCGGGTCCAGCGCCCCCAGCGCCCCCAGCGCCCCCAGCGCCCCCAGCGCTCCTGCCGCCCCAGCCAGGAGCGCCGTCCCTCGGCCACCTTGCGCACGCTGCTGCCGCCATGCTGCCACTGGTCCATGGCCGCCCGGCGCACCTCCCGGGCGTACCACCCGCCCCGCACCGGCAGCGCCGACTGTTCGGAATAGGCCGTGTGGCCAGGCTCACCGCGATGCCGCTGCACCCGCAGGTCTTGCCGTCCCGTCAGCAAGCACGGGCGTCGGGGGGAGCGGTCCCACTGGCAGGTCAGGCTGTCCCACTGTGGGGACCGTGGCGTCAATCCCAGACCGTCCGCGCGCGATCTCCCGCAGTCCCTGGAGCCAAGTCCGGCCCCGTTCTAAAATGTTCATGGGCTCGCCTCCCCTTGGGTGCTGACACCTCCAAGGATAGCCGGGCCCTTTCCCTTTGCCTACTCCTCCACCACCCCCACTTCACCAACACACTTTTTGAACCGAGTCAGAACAGGAGTTGATGGCGCGGTTCGGGGAGCGCTGGGCCGACTACTGCGCCCGCACGCCGATGGTGCTGCCAGGGTGGCCGTCAGGCACCAGGGAGGCGGCAGCGGGTCTAGCGCCTGATTCTGCACTCGGGCGGCAGAGTTTGCTGGAGGAGGGCCTCGGTTTCGGCCAGGTAGCCGGTCGGGTCGTTGCGGAAACGGGACTGGTGACAACGGCTCCTTTGGCGCTGCTCCAAGTCTTGCCGCAGGGTGCGCCACGCCTTCAGGTCCTTGGGCGCCAGGTGTTCCGGCTGAAAGCGCCGGTGCTGCGTGACCACCATCGCCACCACCCGTACCCGGCCGCACACCACCAGGGTGGGCGAGGCCGCTTTGCGGCCGCTGGCCCGCCGTTCGTGATAGCGGGCCGACCCGAAGTACTGCCCCAGGTCGTGGTTGGTGCGGGGCAGGTCCGGGACCTGCTCGCACCAGAACCGCCCGGGCCAATAGCTGCGGGTGACCTTGAGGAAGTGCTGGACGGCAGGAGCCAGGTTGCCCAACGCAGCAGCCCCCCGGACCATCTCGGCCAACAGGGTTCGGTAGGCCCGCCGCAAGGCCAGCAGGTCGAGACCCGCCGCGTTGGTGAGCAGGGGGGCGGCCTGATGCACCCAAGCGTAGGCGGTCGCCAGCGCCAGCCAGGCGTCGGCCAGCGCCGCCAGTCCCCGGTCCACCAGCCGCTGCAAGCGGGTCACCTCCGGCGGCAGCCCCCTTTTGCGGCGGCCCGCGCCAGGGAGCCTTGGATAGCGGTCAGCCGGTCTACCAGCTGCAAACCGGAGGCAGCCAGCGGCGGGCGGCCGTCGTCGGTGCGGGCGCTGCGCACCGCCAGGCAGTAGGCACGGGCGGCCTCGGCTTCGGGGCCGGTCTGCCTTCCAGGGCCTGCTCGCTGGGGCGCACCCCACGCACCTGCTTTTTGAGCTCCTTCTTGGCATGGCGGTCGGCCTCGTAGATGGGCTTGGCCGCCTCGCACAGGTAGTGGAACTGACAGAGTTGGTGGGGGACGCCGGGCAGGGCTGAGCGCACCGCCGTGCGAATGGACCACTGACCGTCGGAGACCACCCCCACGATGGGGACGGGCAACAGTGCCTGCTGGACCTCCGTGATGAGGGCGGCCAGGGCGGCCTCGGTGGCACTCAGCAGGCTGCGGGCCAAGAGCACCTCGCCGGAGAGGCAGTCCCGCAGCACCCAGAGGATTGCGTGGCCCACGTCGGGGGCCAGGCCATCCCGGGCCAGCAGCACCCGTCCCTGCTGGCGGAGCTTTTCCCGCAGGCGGCTCTGGTCGGCCAGGCGTAAGGCCACCAGTTCTTCATAGCGGTACACCAGGTTGGTGACGGTGCGCTCCGCTAACAGCACGCCCCGCTCGCGCCGGCGCTGGCGGACCTCGGGGACCGAACGGTGCGCGCCGCAGCGCAGCGCGCCCACCAGGGCCACGACGTCCAGGCCGGCCTCGCTCTGGGGAAGGGCCCACCCTCCTTCTTCTGCAGGGCGGTAGGGCCGGTGGTAGCGTTTGCAGTCCGGGTTATGGCAGCGGCGCACGGTGAGGTTGAGGCGGACCCGGCCCTCCAGGGTGGTGAGGGTGCGGCGGGTCTGGTAGGCCACCCACAGGGTGCCGCCGCATTGCATTCCAGGCAGCGCGTGCGCCACGGCTCCAAGGTCTGCTGGCGGGTGGCCGGGGGCGGGCTGCGGGTACGGGCCATGGGCGTGCTCCCGGTTGAGGTGGTCCTTCACCGGTTCACAACGCCTGCACCCACCCGCCGGTACACTTTACCGCCCTATACTCAAGCCAAGGTGAGAACTACATTACCCGAAGCCTCCGGCCTGCGGGTTTCAGCTTGGCTTTGGTTTAGAAAAAAGGCTTCCTGGCGGTGGAGAGCAAAGGGTCATGGTGCATGGAGGCTAGGCCCGCGCACGTGCCGCTCTTGCGGGCCAAGGTATCGTCGCCCAAGAGGATGAGTGGCTGACCGCCGGGACCCAGCGCAGCGCCGGGGTGAAGACGACTTTCCCCAGCGCGTCGAGCGACCACTGGGCGCGGGCAAAGAAGCGATGGAAGACGGAAATGTGCCGCCCATTGGTGGCCCCGGCAGCCAGGGCCACGGCGGTGATGGTACGGCGGCCCAGGCAGTGGACCCAGCCGGCCATCAGCACCTGAAAGTTCCGGAAGCTGGGCACGTGAAAGCTGCCCCGAAAGGCGGCGAGCAAGATGAGGAAGGACGCGGGTAAGATGGATGTGGGCATGACGATCCTCCTCCCGAAGCGTGAGACCTTCAGGAGTAACGGGAACGTCCTGCCGCGTGCTTACCTACCCCCTCGTCCGCAGCTACCCAAATTGGTGCAAGTCGAGCCTAGAAGTACACCAGCACGTCCGGGGCCGGGGTAAGCGCCAGGGCCTGCGCCGGGGTGAAGGGGCTGCTATCGTGGCGCAGGAAGATCTGCATGCTGGTGTATTCCACCGGCTGGCTGGCGATCAGATCACGGTACTTCTTGATCTTCTCTGCCTGACTGCCCTGCCCGTCCATGTTGAACACGATATCCACCAACGGATGATTCACGATAGCTGCCTTGCCGGTGACCATGCCGGTGCGGAACTCATGCACCATCAGCACCTTGTTCGGCAGGCCCTTCTGCTCCACCAGGCGGGCGAGCGTCTCCTGGGCCGCGTTGATCTGACCGGCATCCAAGCTGCCCGTACGCGTGCCCGGCGCCACACCGGGGGGCATCGCGTACTCCGGGTCCAGGGCGAGGTGGACGTGGGGTTGCTCCAGGAAGGGGAGCAGCGCGGCGATCTCGTCGTCCAGCGAGCTGCCTCCGATCTGGAGGTCCAGGATAACCTGGAGGCCGGTGGCGGCGGCGAGGTCGACGTACTCCCGGATGACGCTCGGGGCCAGACGACGGCGGTACTTGCCGTCCGATCCGGCCTCGCGCATGGCCTGCACCGCCACCAACTGCACGGCAGGCACCACCGGCTTGCCACCCGCCGCGGCCGCCTCAGCTGCCCGCGCCTTGAGCGAGCGCACCAACTCCTCCGGGCTTAACTGGCCGAGGATCCCCATCGTCGGCTTGCCGGGTATCCCATAGTAGGTGACCATGCGGTGGCCCTGGAGCAGCGGCCGCGACCCCAGGGGACGCTGCCCCGGCGCCGGCGGCGCAGCGCCCGGCACGGGGATCAGCAGCACCTGCCCCGCCGCAATGCGGTCCGGGTTCGCCAGGCCGTTGGCGGCGACGAGGGTATCCACGCTCAGCCCAAAGCGCCGGGCAATGCTCCACACGGTATCCCCGGGGAGCACGGCGTAGGAGCGCACGCTGGGATCGGTTGCGGCGGGGTCGCCTGGTCCCACCTCCCCCGCCGTCGGGATGCGGAGCGCCTGCCCCGGAAAGATACGGTCAGCGTTCAGCAGGCCGTTGGCTTGGACGATGGCCTCCGGAGTGGTCCCGAAACGGCGCGCGATGCTCCAGAGCGTATCGCCCGGCGCGACGGTGTACTGGCCCGGAGCGGGCTGCGGAACCGCGGCCGCCTCGGTTGACAGCACCAATTGTTGGCCGACCGCAATGCGGTCCGGGTTCGCCAGGCCGTTGGCGGCGACGAGGGTATCCACGCTCAGCCCAAAGCGCCGGGCAATGCTCCACAGGGTATCGCCCGGCGCGACCACGTAGGTCCGCAGGGGTTCAGCATAGGCGGGAGAAGCCGTCGGGGAGGGCAGCGCCGGGGTGAGGAGGGAGGCAAGCACGACGGCGCTGGCGAACGCGCAACAGGCCCGGAAGGCGACTGGCCCACGTGCAGGGCGTGGTGACGGGGAGGAAGCGCTGGGTGCTCCAGACATAGCAGATCCTTCCTCGGGGGCCGCGCTGGCGGCACTCTGTCGGCCAGGAGAGTCGCAGCCAGTATACCCGGTGTGCTGCGTGGAAAACAAGCAATTGCCGTGTGGCGAGGAGAAATGGGACGGTGGGCATCGGGAGGTGAGACGCTGCGCTCTTCCCGGTACGCTGGGGGGATTTTCCCCTACCACCCCCTTGCATCCTCAGATATTCCGTTCTATGCTGAAGGAGCGGAAGACGAGCGCTTTCTGTGTGTTCCGTCTCATCTGGCAGCCGGTGTGCGTAGCCCTCCCCCATCGTCTCCTCTGCTTCCTCCAGCGGGGAAGGGTGAGGGCTCGCTTCTCCCTCTTGCCTTGCTGGTCGGAAGCAGGGCTGGAGAGGAGCAGCCCGGCCTTTTCGTCACACGTCCTCATCTGAGCATCCCATAGGCCTGACGGCCTACCAGGATGCATGAAAATGGGCACGCGGCTGTCGTCCTAAGCCCTTCGGCAGGCTCAGGGTCAACTCCGCGAAGGATCTGGGGTGGGGTAGCCCCCCGCCGGATGCTTTACTACGTTCAGCATGACAAGCACCACCTCGTGCGACATTTTCGTAGGAGCGCTACGGGTACGGCGTTCTTGGCTGCCAAGAACGGCGATCTTGAAGTCCCCACAGGGAGAATTGGTGGTAGACCATGCGGGTTATTCGCATTAGCCCCCGGGGATACTGCTATGGGGTGGTGGATGCGATCCAGCTAGCGCGGCGGGTCGCCCGTGATCCCAGCATACCCCGACCGATCTACGTCCTGGGCCAGATCGTCCACAATCGTCATGCAGTGGAGGGCCTGGCGCAGTTTGGCATCATTAACCTGGACGGCGACGACCGCACCACCCTGCTGGAACAGGTCAACGCGGGGACGGTCATCTTCACGGCCCACGGCGTCTCTCCGGCGGTGAAGGAGCGGGTCCGCCAGCGCGGGCTGCACTGTGTCGATGCCACCTGCCCCGACGTCACACGGACGCACGACCTGGTGAAGACCTTAGTCACCCAGGGGTACCAGATCGTTTATATCGGGAAGAAGGGCCATCCCGAACCCGAAGGCGTCATCGGCGAAGCCCCCGAGCACATCCACCTGGTCACGGACGAACAGGATGTGGCCGCGCTCCAACTCTCGGGCGCACGACTGGCGGTGACGACGCAGACCACACTGAGCAAGTGGGATACCGAGGCGCTGATTCAGCGGATCCTGGAGCGGTACCCGGAGGCCGTGGTCTACAACGAGATCTGCCTGGCGACGCAGCAGCGCCAGGAGGCTGCGGTGCAGCAGGCGCAGCAAGCCGATGTGGTCATCGTGGTCGGGGACGTCCGGAGCAATAACTCCAATCGTCTGGTCCAGGTCGTCCAGGAACTGGCCGGCAAGCCAGCCTATCTGGTGGACAACGTACAGGATATCGACCCACGCTGGCTGGAGGGCAAGACGACGGTGGCCGTGACCGCCGGGTCGTCCACCCCCAGCGAGATCACCCGGGCCGTCATCCAGTACTTGGAGCGCCTCTAAATGGGCAGGTGGCGATCCCCCGCTGGGGGCAGGCCATGCGCCAGGGCCAGGGGCAGGAGTCCGATCCCGGCAGGAGGACGGCGCCATGCCGTACCGCAGCGGACCAGCGTACCGCGCAAGCGGAGGACACCCTGCGGGACCGATACCTGAGTTCCCGGCCACGGCGGCGGGAGGGATGAGAGCAGGCGCGAGCGTCGATCTTCCAATCTACACGCAGGAGCCTGCTCTGTTGTTTTGCTGGCGTACCGTATCCACGATGTAACGGGTGGAGAGCTATGAGGTCCTTGCTGACTACGGTGGCCGTCGGCCTCGTGCTGTGGGCGCTCCTCCAGAGTGGGTTGCTGCTGGTCACCGCCCGGATGCCCAGTACCGCCGGTCTGGTGGGCGTGGGCGTGCTGGGGTTGCTGGGCGCCCTGGTGTTCCTGGGGCTGCGCGGCGCCCTTCCCGCGCTGCCGGGCAGCCGGGAACGCACGGCATACGACGCCGATAACGACGCAGCAGAGGACCCGGCCGCGGCGACGGCGGTCGCGCAGCGCTTGGAGGGGTTGCTGCCGACCACCAGTGCGTTCTACCAGGTCCGGCTGCGCCGCAAGTTTTGGGGATGGATCTGCACCGCCACCAGCCGCATCCCGTCGCTGCCGTGGCAGTACCAGGTCTATACCTGGGGCCAGCGGCCCGACGTTGAAAAGATTGCGCGGATGCTGGTGGGGCCGCTGCAATGGTTCACCCCCCAGGCCAAAGCGCACCAGTTGGCCGAACAGATCCTGGGCCGGGAGGGCATGCAGCGGATCCTGGCGGGAACCTTCTTCCTGCCGTCTCGGTTGAGCCCGGCCATCGAGTACCGCTTCACACCGTACTCGCTGATCCTCTACCGGGACGGACGGCCGATGGGGTCCTTCTGCCTCCAGCCGCGGGGGCGCTTCCCGTTGTGGGATGTGGTGCTCTCCCGTGTCCTGATGGTGGCGGGCTCGGAGTTGGAGTTCTTACGGACGGCCCACTTCTACGGGCCGGTTCCTCCGTATTTTGCTGTACCCATGACCCGTGAGCAGTTTGCAGAGATCTACGGCAAGGAGGCCCTAGAGAAATGGGATACCTGCACATCTTCGATCCTCGGAAGGGCCATAGTACCGTAACCTGGGATCCCGAGGTAGAGGAGGCGGTCAAGCAAGCTGAGCGCATCTTCAAGGAGAAGCTGAGCGATCCGGTGCCCCGCTACGCCTACAAAGTGCCCAAGGGGAACGCGGCCGTCTCGGAGCGGATTACCGAGTTCGACCCGCAGGCCGAGGAGATCTACGTCATCGCCCCCATGGTGGGTGGCTAGCGCCTCGTCAGGCGTGAACTGATGGGGAAGACCGCCGCCGTGAACGGCTGGCCCGCCCTTCAGGGCGGCGGGATGGAACCCATCAACGGAGGATTGCCAGAGCACGAGCGCGATCCGCTGCGCCCAGAGCGCTGCAAAGCGCACACCGGGTCGCACCTGCCCAGTGAGCACGCCATGATACCCTCTCGCTGAGGGGAGCCAGGGACGTGTGTGCTTGCGACCGGAGTTCCCAGCCTGACAACCAGACCTCCCGCGCAGCCATGCCGGAGGTCTGGTTGTCTCCCTTTGGTTTGCTCTGGGCGCACCGGCAAGGTGGCAGCCCCGCTACCGGTTCTCGGTGTCGGCTGCCAGACCACCCTGGCTGTGCCAGAACCGCCGGGCAGCCCGCCACTGCTCCTCGCTGAGCCCAGCGATGGGGCGCCGCTGTTTCACCAGCCGAAAGGCATCCGCCGGCACCATCCCCTGGGCCATGAGCACCGCGCAGGCAACCAGCACGCTGCGCCCCATGCCCGCCCGGCAGTGGACCAGCACCCTGCGCCCCTGGGCTATCTCCGCCTCGACCCAGGCGACGGCCTTCCACAACTGCTCCTCGGTGGGGGCAGCGCCGTCGCGCACCGGCAGGTGCAGCAGCCGCAGTCCAGAGTGCTCCAGCAGCGCGGCCTCGGGCCGTCCTTCCGCCCGCAGGTCGAGCACGCTGGCGATCCCTGCCCGCGCCAGGTCCGGCGCCTGGGCCGGGGAGAACTGCGCGCCCACGGCCAGGTCCGGGGTGATCCAGGTGAAGTCAAGACGGCGCAAGAGACGGACTGCCGCCCCTCGCACCAAACGCCACGCCATAGCCAGTCCCTCCTGCCGGCGCACCGCTACCCCGGACACCGGCGCAACGTTTCTCCCAGCCAGTATACCAGAGCGCCTCCCTCGCCCAAGGGAATCGGGTGGGCGATTTGGCACGATGTGGCGCGATCTGGCCGCCCGCCCCGGCCGCGGCCGCGATCCCGCGCCTGCGCATTGGCACTTTTGGGAGACCGTGAAGCGCAGTATAATAAGGCGGACGACATTGCCCTCGGAGCCTGCTTCCTCTTCCCCCGGCGCGCCGGGGAGAGGGCACGGTCCGCCACGGGAGCGCTCCTTGCTTGCAGCGGCAGGCTATGGTACGATACAGAGGCAAGATAGGACAAATGTTCCGGTCTTGGCCGGGCAGGAGGCCGGACCCGCAATAGCCGTCTCGACGGCCAGGCAATGGGGGGAGTAGGACGCAATGCTGGACGAGAAGGTACGCGCCCTGGAGAGCGCCATCAGCAAGATCGAGCGCGAGTTCGGCAAGGGTTCCATTATGAAGATGGGGGAGATGGCGGCCGACGGAGTGGAGGCGATCCCCACCGGCTCCCTGGCCCTGGACCTGGCCCTGGGCATCGGCGGCATCCCGCGCGGTCGGGTGACGGAGGTCTACGGCCCGGAGTCCTCGGGGAAGTCCACCCTCGCCTACCACATCATTGCCGAGGCGCAGCGCCGGGGTGGCATGGCCGCCTACATTGACGTCGAGCATGCCCTGGACCCCGGCTACGCTGCCCGCTGCGGGGTGCAGGTCGATAGCCTGTACATCTCCCAGCCCGACAGCGCCGAGGATGCCCTGAACATTACCGAGGCCCTGGTGCGCAGCGCTGCAATCGATGTCATCGTCATTGATAGCGTAGCCGCCCTGGTCCCCAAGGCCGAGATCGAGGGCGACATGGGAGACAGTCATGTGGGCCTCCAGGCCAGGCTCATGTCCCAGGCCCTGCGCAAGCTCACCTCCTCCATCAGCCGCTCCAAGACCGCGGTGGTCTTCATCAATCAGCTGCGGGAGAAGGTGGGCGTGATGTTCGGCAGCCCGGAGACGACGCCGGGCGGCCGGGCGCTGAAGTTCTACAGCTCCGTGCGCATCGACCTGCGCCGCGCCGACACTATCAAGCAGGGCACCGAGATTATGGGCAACCGGGTGCGGGCGCGCGTGGTCAAGAACAAGGTCGCACCGCCCTTCCGGACCGCCGAGTTCGACATCATGTTCAATCAGGGTATCAGTAAGGAAGGCGACCTGCTGGACCTGGGGGTGGAGGCCGGCATTGTCAAGAAGAGCGGCGCCTTCTTCAGCTACGGCGATCTGCGCCTGGGCCAGGGCCGGGAGAACGCCAAGACCTTCCTGCGCGAGCGCAGCGACGTCGCCGAGGAATTGGAGCGCAACATCCGGGGCGAGGCCGCCGCGCTGACCAAGCTCATGGTCGCCGCCCCCACCAGCAGTGATGGGGTGGAGTAACACGCACCTGACTCTCAGCCCCTTTCCCGCAGCGGAGAGAGGTCGCTGCTCTTCATGAAGACCGTGCTTGCCGTGGTACCGCAGCGGGGCCGCCAGGACCGGGTCCGGGTCTTCCTGGACGAAGGCCCCTCCCTCAGTCTGACCCGGCTCACCGCAGCGGAGTGGGCCATCACCGAGGGCCGCACCCTGTCCGACGGCGACCTGCGGGAGATCATCGCCCTCGATACCCGCCGCAGCGCGCTCGATACCGCCCTGACCTTCCTGAGCTACCGCCCCCGCAGCGCGGCCGAAGTTCGGGGGCGGCTGCGGCGGGCCCGGTTCAGCCAGGCGGTGGTGCAGGAGACGCTGGAGCGCCTGCGGGAGCAGGGACTGGTGGATGATGCGTCCTTCGCCGAGTTCTGGGTGGAGAACCGGGAGGCGTATCATCCCCGCAGCCGCCGGCTCTTGCGGCAGGAGCTTCGGGGCAAAGGGGTGGACCAGGAGGTCGCCGGGGAAGCCGTCGCCGAGGTAGACGAGGAGGCCGGGGCCTACCGGCTGGCCCGCAAGCGGGGCGCTCTCCTCAACAAGCTGGAGTACCCGGAGTTCCGCAGACGGCTGGGGGGCTTCTTACAGCGGCACGGCTATCCCTACGCCGTCTGCGCCCGGACCGTAGCCCGCGTGTGGGAGGAACTGCACGGCGAGGCGCCAGAGGAGGACGAACTGACCGGTCTCGGGGAAAATGTGATCGAGCCTATCGAGTAGTTGCCCGCCAATGCGGATCCGCTCCTAAAGTGATATCTCCTTCTTTTCGATATTCTGGTAGTTCCAGGAAGTTCCAGACAAAATTTCCAGCAGTGTCTTGTCTCGCTCAGTAAGGTCGCTCTTTGCGAGTAGTATCTGTGTCTTATTTAGGCAGTACGCGGCAAAGTCGGCAAGTTGAATAGGAAGTACAGATCTCGATTTTGCAAAGCAAATCGGTCCATCAGTAAAAACTGTCGAGAATTGAGGTACTTGTATGGCTTTACCGCTCCGCTTGAATCCTTCATCAACAAAAATGCGCGCTGATACTGGGGCTATCTTGAACTCTTCGATATACCACTTGATTCTTAGAAGCAAAAAGAGGAGAGCTAGATCATTTGGACGATGTAAATCGAATAGTCCAAGCCGATTTGAACGAATATAGGAAACTGATAAGCTTGGATTAAATGGGCCATGAACCGGAAGAGTGCTAGCCTTATGGGAAATGGAATATCCTTAAACTCACCGCGGCCTGCATAGATATCCGCGAAGTGAAACTCTCGGGCTCCGACGAGCTTGCCGAGTTCTTCGAGTGCTCTAGGGAATTGCTCAAGCACCTCGGGCATTTGATACGAGGGCACAACTACCCCTACCCATGACTTTCGGTCTGGGTGCAAAGCAGCGGAGTGTGTAGCTAAACCTGGTGAGGCCGTATCATCAATGAAGACCCCGAAGTGCTTTCCTCTGCTCAGTTCGTCCAGAAATGACTGATAGCTGTAAGCCTGTAATGATCTCTTCATAGCAAAGACGTCTATACCCCTGATTACGCTGCTCAGCCTAATACGCCGACTGTGCCAGCCTAGCACGACAGCTCCAAAGAGGCTTGCTCTCCGCACCCGCACTTACCTCATACCCAACCCCCTTAACTACGTGCAGACATCGGTGGTGTTCCCTTTGGCAAGCTCAGATAACGTACCATCCGTTCCTTTCGGCTTAAGGAGCGGATGGTACGTTACTCCTTAGGCGGATTGGGTATCACCCGGTCTCACAATTGGGCGTGCCCCTACTCCTGCGCCACCCGGAACTTGGGCAGGCTGATCTCCTCCGTTACATCCTCAAAGAAGACCTCCACCGGCGTGCCGATGTGCACCTGCTCCGCCGGGACCCCCACCACGTTGCTGATCAGGTGGATGCCCTCGTTAAGCTGGATGATGGCAAAGACGTAGGGCACCTCGTCGGCCCAGCCGGGCGCCCGGTTCTGGTACACCCGCGTCAGGGAGTACACCTGGCCCTTGCCCGCGGACGGCACCCACTCATACTCGGTGTGGCCGCAGGCAGCGCAGACGGCTCGCGGGGGGTGCTGCATGCGCCAGCAGCGGGCGCAGCGCTGAATGACCAACTGGTGCCGCCTGGCAGCTTCCCAGAACCCGGCGGTCTCCGGGGCCATGGTGGGCAGCGGCTTCAGGTACTCGGCCATTCAGTCCCTCCCCAGAATGGTGGTGGCCGCGGTGTGGCGCACGCCGAAGCCGCCACCGCCGCCCTCCTGGCACAGCACCAGTGTGCAGTCGAGCACCTGGTTATGGCTGCTGCCCCGGATCTGCCGGGTCCCCTCGATGAGGTTCTGCATCCCCCGGAAGCCGCCGTGGGCGGAGGACAGGCCGCCGCCGTCGGTGTTGATGGGCAAGGCGCCGCCGATCTGGATGCGCCCTCCCGCAACGAAGGGACCGCCCTCGCCCTTCTTGCAGAAGCCGGCATCTTCCAGCAGGATCAGGGCGGTGTGAGAGTAGTGGTCCGCTACCATCGCCATGTCGATATCGCGGGGTGTGACCCCGGCCTGGGCATAGGCAATGGGGGCAGAGCGGGCCGCGGCGCTGGTGGTGATATCGCGCCAGCCCAGGCTGGTGTGGGCCGGGAAGGTGGCCGTGCCCAGGATCCAGACCGGGCGGTGGTGGGCGTGCCGGGCGCGGTCGGCCGCGACGATCACCACCGCGCCGCCGGCGTCCGTCACCAGGCAACAGTCCAGCAGGTGCAGGGGCCACTGGATCCAGCGGGAGTTCAGGACATCCTCCACGGCAATGGGCCGCCGCTGGACGGCGTCGGGGTTGTTGGCGGCGTGCGTGCGGCAGGCCACCGCGATCTCGGCCAATTGTTCGTGGGTCGTGCCGTACTGGTACATGTGGCGCGTGGCTGCCAGCGCGTAGAGGCCGATGCCTGCCGGTCCGTATGGCTCCTGAAAGCTGTCCGGGACCGGCGCCAGGGCCTGCCGACCGCTGCCCCGGCCGGTGCGCGCCTTCGACACCTGCGCCACCACGGCCACGTTGATCAGCCCGGCGGCGATGGCGGCGACGGCGTGGTGGGCCAGGTGCTGGGCGGTGGGGCCGGCGAGCGCCGTGGTGTCCGCATACTGAGGGGTGATACCCAGGTAGTCGCACAGGGCAATCCACCTCCCCTGCGCGCCCGCATCGGGGACAAACAGGCCGTCCACCTCCTGCCGGTCGATGCCGGCGTCGGCCAGCGCCCCCAGAATACACTCGGCCTGAAGCTGGAGGATGGTCTTGTCGGGAGCATGGCGGGTCGGGTGTTCAAAGATCCCGACGATGGCCGCGGCTTTGCTCACCGCCATAGCGCGCTTCCTCTCCGCGTAGTGGAGCCTGTGGGAGGACCCCGGCTCAAGCCGCCAGGCGTGCCCGAAGGAGACGCGCCCGATGGGAGCGCCCGGAACGGTCGTGGCCGCTCCGGGCGCGGCGCCGTGCCCCGTCTGCTCCCACCGTGGCGCGCGTGCCAGGGTTACTTGCTGTAGTCGTAGAAGCCCTTCCCGGTCTTGCGGCCCAGGTGCCCGGCCAGCACCATGCGGCGCAGCAGGGTCGGCGCCGCAAAGCGGGGATCCCGCAGCTCATTGTAGAAGACTTCGGCGGCCCCCAGCAGCACGTCCAGACCCAGCAGGTCGGCCAACTCCAGCGGGCCCATCCGGTAGTTCAGGCCCAGCTTGGCCGCGTTGTCGATATCTTCCCTGGTGGCCATGCCTGCCTCGTAGATCCGGACCGCATCCAGGAGGTAGGGCCACAGCATGCGGTTGATGAGAAAGCCCGGCTGGTCTTTGCACATGAGCACCGTCTTGCCCAGGCTCTCCCCGAAGGCTCTGGCCCGCTCGACGGTCTCATCGCTGGTGGTGATGGCCCGGATGACCTCCACCGCCTTCATCAGGGGCGCCGGGTTGAAGAAGTGGATGCCGCAGACCCGGTCCGGGAGGGTTGTGACCGCGGCCATCTCGGCGATGGGCACGGAGGAGGTATTGCTGGCGAGAATGGAGTTGGGGCCAACCAGGGGGCTCAGGGTGCGGTACAGCTCCCGCTTGACCTCGACGTTCTCGGTGACGCTTTCGATGATGACGTCGCAGGCGCCGATGTCCTCCAGGCTGGAGGTGAAGCTGATGCGTCCCAGGGCCGCGTCCCGGTCCTCGGCGCTCATATCGCCCCGCTGGACGCTCCGGTCGAGAAAGCCCTTGATGCTGTTCAGGCCACGGTTCTGGCGCTCCTCGGAGCGCACCAGAACCAGGGTGCTATGGCCCGACGTGCTGCACAGTTGTGCAATGCCGGTGCCCATAGTGCCAAAGCCAATGATACCAACCTGTCGGATTTCCAACGGCCCCTCCTTGTGCACAGTTGTCCCCATCCTATCGGCTTACACCGGTTTCTGCAAGCCTTTTGCACGGGTATTTCGGGTAACGTCACGGAGGCGGCAGCGCCGTCCCCCCACGCCGGGGCGGATCGGCGTTGCGCACCCCCTGGGCTGAGCCGGTGGTGTACCTTCTGCCGGCTCCGGGCTACTCCTCCACGAATATCCGGTCGGGATGCTGCGGGTCGAAGGGCGGGCCGTAGACCGACAGCAGCACGGCCGGCCCCGCAAAGCGCGGCCCATGCACCACCCCCCTGGGCGCGGCGATGATCGCCCCAGGCTGCACCTCGTGGTCCCGGTCGCCTACCCGGAACGTCCCGTGTCCAGAGACCACATAGATGAGGTCGTCGTGGTCCTGGTGGAGATGGGGCTTGAGCCCGGTGGAGTCCTGCACCTGGACCACGTTGAGGGTCACGTGTGGGCCGTGAAAGAGGAAGGCCCAGGATACCGGCTGCTGGGGGTCTGCCGGGTGCTTCGCCAGCACCCCATCGATGGTCCAGACGTTACCCTCCACCGTGCGCTCCTTTCCCAACGCTCAAGCGGGGGGGACAGCCCACACCAGGCAGGTGGCCTGCCCCTCCGGATGGTTCCGATCGGTCGCTGCGGGTGAGTATAGAGGGGCCTGTCGGGGCCGTCAACCACTCGCCGTTGTGGTACACTAAGAAGAGAGCGCAGCGCCCGGACGCGGCCCCACACCGGGGAGCGTGGCACAGGATGCAAGGTAGGAGACATGCTCAACGGCTATAAAGCGGTCTTCTTTGACCTGGATAATACCCTCTGCGACTACTGGGGCAGCTCCCGCCAGGCGCTGACCCTGGCCCTCGATCTGGCCCTGCGGCACTACCCGGCGCTAGACCGGGAGACGCTGCGGAGAGACTACTTCCGGGTGCAGCGGGAAGCCGAACTGGCGGCGGGCGGCCTGGGCGGCCTGGCCCGGCGAGAGCGCTTCGCCGCCGCGCTGTCCCGCAGCGGGGTCGAGGACACGGCGCTGGCGGCAACGCTCGCCGACCTGTACGAGGACCGTTTGGTGGCGGGGCTCTTTCTGTTCCCCGATGTCCTGGCGGTGCTGGACCGGCTGGCGGCGCGCTACACGCTGGGGCTGCTCACCAACGGTCCCGGCCCGGTGCAGCGCCGCAAGCTCGTGGCGCTGCACCTCGGCCGGCGCTTCTCGCCCATCGTCATCTCGGAGGAAGTGGGGCTTGCCAAGCCCGACCCCCGCATTTTCCGCTACGCCCTGGACCTGGCCGGGGTACGCCCGGAGCAGACGCTGTTCGTGGGGGATTCCCTGGACCACGACGTGGCGGGCGCGCGGGCCGCAGGGGTGCCCGTGGTGTGGCTGAACCGTCGCAGCCGGGAGCTGGACCCAGCGTTCCCGACGCCGGATTACACCGCGGCCGACCTGTGGGCGGTGCTGCTCCTCCTGGAACCCGGCGCGCTGGTGCTCGACGGCGCGGAGGGCGACCGGAGGTAACGGCATGGCGCTTCGCGCAGTGTTCCTCGACCTGGATGATACCCTGTGCGACTACCGCGGGAGTGTCGATGCCGCGGCCACGGCCATCTTCGACCAGGCGGTACGCCGCTATCCCCACCTCTCGCGGGAGCGCTTGCGCCGGCACTTCGACCATATCCTGGAGGACTATCTGGCTGCCACCCTGGGCCAGAACGCCCCCTTCCTGAGCCGCTTCGAGCGGATCCGCCAGACCTTGCTCCTGGAGCAGGTGGAGGACGATGCTTTCGCCCAGGAGTTGGCCGACCACTACCACCGTCTGCGCTTGGACACGCTAACGCTGTTTCCCGACGCGCGCGCCACCCTGGAGGCTCTGAAGGGCCGCTGGCCCCTGGTCCTGGTGACGAACGGGAGTTCCGACCTTCAACGCCAGGCCATCGCCCGGCTGGGCATCGGCGGCTACTTCGCCCATATCCTGGTCTCCCAGGAGGTGGGCGCTGACAAGCCCAACCCGGCCATCTTCCAGCGTGCCCTGGACGCGGCGGGCTGCCGTCCCCACGAGGCGCTGCACGTGGGGGATGCGGTGCGGAGCGATGTGGCCGGCGCGCGGGCGGCCCGGGTCCCGGTCGCCTGGCTCAACCGGCGCAGCCAGTCGCTGCACCCCGACGACCCGCAGCCCGACTTCACCCTCGCCAGCCTGACTGACCTGCTGGCCCTGGTCGAGCGGCGGTGAGCGGACAGGCGGTCCCCCTTCCCCGTCCTGGGCGGGACGGCGCGCCCTGAACGCTCCCGGCCAGGCGGCACTCTTCTCTGCTCCGGAGCGCACCGTGCGGCTCGTCTTTGTCGGCACCTTCGGCTTGCACCCCAAGAGCACCATGCGGCTTCGGGCCCTCCCCCTGGCGCGGGCATTGGCGCGGCGCGGCCACACCGTCACCGTGCTGCTGCCACCCTGGGATGCCCCCGCCGATGCCGGTCGGTCCATGATCGATAGTGGCGTCCAGGTCGTCAACCTCCCGCTTCCCCCGCGTGTGCCACTGCTGTGGTACGGACTGCTCACCGCCCACCTCTTCCTGGCCGCACGTGCCCTTCAGCCCCAGGTCGTCCACGCTTTCAAGCCCAAGGGCTTCTCTGGCGCGGTGGCGCAGGCGTTCCTGGCGCTGCGGCGCCTCGGTCACGCCGGGCCGCGGGTCGTGGTTGATACCGACGATTGGGAAGGCCCCGGCGGCTGGAACGATATGAACCCTTACCCCGCCTGGCAGCGGCGGGTGTTTGCGGCCCAGGAGGAGGCGCTGCTCCGCCGGGCCGATGTCGTGACCGCGGCCAGCCGCACCCTGGCAGACCTTGCCGCCGCCCGGCGCGGCGGGGCCGGGGTGGTGTACCTGCCCAACGGCGTTGAGCCACCCCTGTGGGATCCCGGTCCCCAGGCAGGGGCCGCGGTCCGGGAGCGGCTGGGGCTGGGTGATGGGCCGGTTCTGCTGCTGTACACGCGGTTTGTCGAATTCGGGCTCCCCCGGCTGGTGGCAACGGTGCAGGCCGTGGCGGAGCGGGTGGAGGGCCTGACTCTGCTGGTGGTGGGCGCCGGACTGAACGGAGAAGAGCAGCAGCTGGCCGCCCTGGTGCAGTGCGGACGGGTGCCCTGCCGGGTCGTGCAGGTAGGATGGGCCGCACCGGCGGAGGTACCGGGGTACTTCGCGGCCGCGGACGTGGCCCTGTTCCCCATGGATGATACCTTGCTCAACCGCACCAAGTGCTCGGTCAAGCTCATTGACCTGCTGAGCGCCGGGGTGCCGGTGGTGGCCGACCGGGTGGGGCAGACGGCCGAGTATCTCGCTGCGGGCGAGTCTGGGGAGCTGGTGACGCCGGGCTGCGTGGAGGAGATGGCCGCGGCCGTTGCCCGGCTCCTGGCGGACCGGCTCCGGCGGGAGACGCTGGGCCGTCACGCCCGCGCCCGGTTGCGGGAGCGTTTTGCCTGGGACACCCTGGTGGCCGCGGCGGAGCAGGCCTACGCCCCGTGATGGCAGCGATACGTCCCGGGTTACGCTGGCTGCCGGCGCTGGCGTGGATGGGGGTCATCTTCGCGCTCTCCTCCCAGTCCCATCCGCCGCGCCCGCACAACCCATTCCTGGCCCTCCTCGCCTACACCGCCGCCCATTTTCTCGCCTATGCGGTCCTCGCAGCGCTGCTCCACTGGCCGCTGCGGTCCGCTGGTCGCGGACGGGCCGGCGTCCTGGCGTTCCTGCTGGCAGCGGCCTACGGCATCAGCGATGAACTCCACCAGAGCGTGGTTCCCCACCGTGTCCCCTCACTGTTCGACTGGCTCACTGACCTGGCCGGGGCCGCCTGGGCCGTATGGTCGGTGTCCCTGCTGACACGGCAAAGGCAGGCGCGCCGGTGGCAGGAGCGGGGGATAGGCCGGAGCGTGGTACGCGCGGTGGGCGCTATGGCGTCACCGCAAGCTGAGCGGCTGGCGCAGCTCCAGACGATGCGCACTGAGGAGATCGACGCCATCGTGGCGGCGGTGCGTCGGGCCGAAACGGTCCCGGCGTTGCAGCGGCACTTCGAGAAACAGGGCCAACTCCTTGGAGCGAGGATGCCGGAGGAGTATGTCCGGCTCTTCCGGGAGCACGTGCGAAGGCAGGACCTGCGGGTCTTCACCTACATCCGGCCGAGCGGCAAGGTCCCCATGTGGGAGTTCGTTGCGCCGGACACTGGGACGACAGTCATGTATAATGAGCGCAGACGGAGCATCTGGTCGTTCTTCCGGCCGAGAAATGCTACAGCCAGGATGAGAGGCGTCCAGACGAACTGGATTGAGGCGGTCCAGACGCCGGACGGCTGGCGCTTCGTGGAGGACTGGATATGGCCATCTTGACAGCGCTTGAGCACTATCGCCACTATCTCGAAACTATCGACCGGCAGGCCTCAGAGGTCCCCCCCGATGAGTACGAGGACTTGCTCTCGCCGGGTGAGGTAGACGATATTTGCATCATCCGTGATGAGCTGGCAGCGGCGCAGTTCAGCGAGGAGGAACAGCAGGAGCTCGCTCGCCTTGATGGCCTCCTGCTGAAGCACTGGCGCATCATCGCCACGAACCTCCTCGACTACCGGGACAAGTCGCGGGCGCACTGGTGGTGGCACCTCGACGAAGGGCCCCAGGTGCGGGAGCAGGCCAGGGGCGTCGCCTAGCCGTACGCGCCCGTCGCTCGCGCTCTGGCTGCGGCGTAGCTGAACCGTACACAACGCAGCAGGGGGCGGGTATGCAACCCGCCCCCTGTTCTTGAGACTGCGCCTGAAGTCTTATCGGCTGGCCGCCGCCGCGGGCTGGGGGCTGATGCCCCGGCCCGTAGCCTCGGCGATGGCCCGCGCCCGCTGCATCAACACCCCGAAGTTCTCGGGCGTCAAAGACTGGGCGCCGTCGGAGAGGGCATGGTCCGGGTTGGGGTGCACCTCCACCATCAGGCCATCAGCGCCCGCGGCCACCGCCGCCGCCGCCAGCGGCGCCACCAGGTACCATTTGCCCGTTCCGTGGCTGGGATCGCCGATGACGGGCAGGTGGCTGAGCCGCTTCACCAGGGGAATGGCGCTCACGTCCATCGTATTGCGGGTGTAGGTCTCGTAGGTACGGATACCCCGCTCGCAGAGGATGACGTTGTGGTTCCCCTGGGAGAGAATGTACTCCGCCGCCAGCAGCCACTCCTCAACGGTGGCCGACAAGCCCCGCTTGAGCATCACGGGCTTGTTCACCTTGCCCATCTCGTCCAGCAGGGTGAAGTTCTGCATGTTGCGGGCGCCAAGCTGGATGATATCGGCGTACTCGAGCACCACCTCCAGGTCCTGGATGGACATCAGTTCGGTGATGACCGGCAGGCCGGTCTCCTCCCGCGCCTTGGCCAGGATCTTCAACCCCTCCACGCCCAGGCCACGGAAGGTATAGGGTGAGGTCCGTGGCTTGAAGGCGCCTCCCCGGAGGATCTGCGCCCCGGCTGCCTTCACAGCGCGCGCTGTTGTGAGGGTCTGCTCCTCGCTCTCGACCGAGCATGGTCCCGCCATCACCACGACGTTCCCATCGCCGATCCGCACCCCGCCCACCTCAATGACCGTGTCATCGGGGTGGAACTCCCGCCCTGAAAGTTTGAAGGGCCGGCTGATCCGGACGACTTCATCCACGCCGGGCAGCGTCTCCAGCATGCCCCGCAGCTCCGGGAAGACCTGCCCGACGACGCCGATAACGGTGCGCTCCTCGCCCCGGGACAGGTGCCCCGACAGCCCTGCCTCCTGGATACGCTGGAGGACCGCTTCAACATCCTGGTCCTTGCAATCGCTCCGCATTACCACGATCATGCCTGTAACCTCCGCTCCGTGGGAAACCCCATGTCTGTACCCTCCCTGGTGTGCCGAATCGACCGGGCGCCGCCCGGCCTCCTGGATGTGCGCGGGTCACGGTGTGGTATCTTCCGGGCCGGAGGCCCGGGAGCAGCAGCCTACCCAGTACCGACCACCCATGTGTGCCCCTCCTGCGACGGCCTCCGTTCCCCGCCTGCCAGGAAAACGGCAGGCACCGCGTGCTGGCAACGTGGGAGAGCGGTACGAGAAGCCGGCAGCCCCAGGCTAGCTGCTCTCCGCTCCAGACAGACCCGCCAGGAACCGGCCAATGGCCCGGTTCACCTCATCCGGCTTCACCCAGAGCAGGGCGTGGCCGACCTCCGGGATCACCTCTAACCGCGCCCGCGGGATGCGGCTCACCAGCGTCCGGGAAAAGCGCAGGGGCGCCAGAATATCCTCGTCGCCCACCAGCACCAGGCAGGGCGCGGTAATGCGCCCTAAGCGGTCTTCGGCGTTGTGGGCCAGGACGGCTTCCATCTGCCGCTCATACGCCTCCTGGGACTGGCGGTAGGGGTTCTCCAAGGCCCGCTGGAGGAAGCCCTCCACCAACCCTGGGACCAGGTACTCCCGGTAGGTCAGCACCCACGGGGAGATGGCACGGTGATACTGCTCCGGGGTGAAGACGGCGCGCATGCGCGCCCAAGCCCGCAGGTTCTCCGAGCCGCGGGGGTCGCCCGCGGTGTAGGTCGCCACGAGCACCAGACCGTGTACCCGCTCCGGATGGTTGATGGCGAACTCCTGGGCCACCGCCCCGCCCATGGAGAACCCCACGACCGTTGCGCGTGGGATGTCCAGGGCGTCCAACAACCCCACGGCGTCCTCGGCCAAGTCGGCGGTGGTGTAGTCCCGCCGCGACGTCGCACTGCGCCCGGAGTCCCGCTGGTCGTAGACCATGCACCGGTACGCGTCCTGGAAGACCGGGATCTGCGCGGCCCACCCCCGGTGATCGCCGCTGAACCCGTGGATCCACAGGACCGGCTCACCTGCGCCCAGGTCCTCATAGTACAGGTTGACATCCCGGACGGATGTTATGGGCATGCCGCCACCGCCTATTCCAGTTCGTCTTCGGGGAGAGGAGGCACCGGCCCGCGCAGGTTGACGGCGCCGCCCAGGTACACGTGCTGGATCTCCTCCGGGCGCTTGGCCGTGTTCAAGTGGATCAGGATGCGGACGCACCGGGGCAGGGCGCCGGCGATGGGCGCTTCCTGCGCGCCCATGAGCGGGACGTTCAGCCACCCCAGCTGGCGGGCCGCGACCGCGGGAAAGACCGCCGTGAGGTCCGGGGTCGTGGTCAGGAAGACGCTGGCGACGTCGTCAGGATCGATCGCATTGGCCGTGATCATCGCCCGCAGCAGCTTCCGCGTCGCCGCCAGCACCGTCTCCGGGGTATCGCTCTCCACGGTGATGGCGCCTCGGACCCCACGCAATTTCATACCGCGGCACCTCCTCATAGCAGGACTGAGAACCCAGGCCGATATGGGATCAGTCCTCAGCACTCCGTCCTGTGGCGCGGGAGGCTTCCGCGGGCCTGCCCGCCAGCTCGGCCACAAACTGGCGCACCTGCTGCACTTCCTGGCCGTGGGGGGCACGCTCCAGCACGTCAATCAGGGCGCTGCCCACCACCACGGCATCGGCAGCGGCCCCGACCTGCTCCACCTGGCGACGTGAGGCAATGCCGAAGCCTACCGCCAGCGGCAGGTGCGTGCGGCTGCGGACCCGCTCCAGGAAGGCCGGGAGCGTGGGCGGCAACTCCTGGCGCGCGCCGGTGACGCCGGCCACGCTGACGCAGTAGATGAAGCCGCTGGCAAGCTCGACCAAACGGGCGATGCGGTCATCGGTGCTGGTCGGCGCTACCAGGCAGATGAGGTCCAGGCCGTGCGCCCCGGCCGCGCGGCGCAGGTCGTCGCCCTCCTCGGGCGGCAGATCCACGATGATCAGGCCATCCACGCCAGCCGCGGCGGCGTCGCGGCAGAAGTCCTCCTGGCCGTAGGCCAGCACCGGGTTGTAATAGCCCATCAGCAGCAGCGGTGCCTGCACCCCGCGGCGCCGCACCTCACGGACCACCTCCAGGCAGGTCCACGGGGTCACGCCCTGTCGCAAGGCTGCGAAGTTGGCGCGCTGGATGGTGGTGCCATCGGCCAGGGGATCGCTGAAGGGGATGCCCAGTTCGATGAGGTCGGCGCCACCCTCCTCCATCGCGGCCACGAGCGCAGGGGTCAGATCGGGGTGGGGGAAGCCCGCGGTCAGGTAAGTTACCAGGCCGGTACGTCCCTCGGTCTTCATGCGGTGAAAAGCGTCGGTGATGCGTCCCATGCTGCACAGGACGGCGGGCCTCTCCAGTGCGCAGCCCGCCGTTCCTCCTTCTGCCGTGGTACAGAGGCGGTAGGTGCCTTATGATACCATACCCTTCCGCCCCACGGCTAGAGCCTGGGACGTCCCCGCGCCACCTTCTTCCCCAAAGCGCTGTCCCAGGGGACGCCTGCGGGCCGAGGTTGCAATAGCTTTGCCCGTCGCACGCTCGCCGCTGCACTTGACGGGCACGCGAGCTCCGTCATAGACTAGAGCGACACTCCTCCTGGGAGTCCCGACCACTTTGCGCCTCTCAAGGAGCGCCGTGCTGACGCCCCTGCTGCTCTTGCTCGTTGCCGTGGCCTTCTCCGTCACCGGCGAGTTGCTGTTGAAGTACGGCGTGGACCGGGTCGGTGTGCTCAACCTGGAACTGGCGAAGTTGCTCCCTACCCTGGTCCGGGTGTTCTCCACGCCGGCCATCCTCGCTGGCTTCACCCTGATCTTCACCGGCTCCATCTTCTGGCTCTCCGTCATCTCGCGGGTACCCCTCAGCTACGCTTACCCGCTGCTCAGCACCAGCTACGTTTTTGTCGTGCTGGGCTCCTGGTTCTTTCTCGGCGAAACCCTGACGCTCCACCGCATCGTGGGCGTCCTCATCATCTGTACCGGCGTTGTCGTGGTCTTCCGGAGCTAACCGGCCCTGGCCTCAGCGCTCGTCCGTCCTGGGGGGAAAGGTCATGGATCTCCAGCAGGTCTTTCGCAACCGCAAGGTGGTGATCACCGGCGGGCTGGGCTTCGTGGGCAGCAACCTGGCCCATCGCCTGGTGGACCTGGGCGCCGAGGTGCTGCTGGTGGATTCCCTCATCCCGGACTACGGCGGCAACCTCTTCAATATCCACGACATCCGAGACCAGGTGCGGGTGAACATCGCCGACGTGCGGGATGAATACAGCATGGACTACCTGGTGCGGGGCCAGGACCTGATCTTCAACCTTGCCGGCCAGGTCAGCCACATCGACAGCCTGCGCGACCCCTTCACCGACATGGAGATCAACTGCCGCAGCCAGCTCTCCCTGCTGGAGGCCTGCCGCAAGCACAACCCCGGCGTGAAAATCGTCTATTCC
>JACQUQ010000033.1 GCA_016210175.1 Chloroflexota bacterium
GACCACCACGAGCAGGCCGGCGCCACGGGCCTGGGCAACCGCAACGGCCGCCCGCGCCACGTCGGGCCAGGGGACAGCAAGGTGCTCGCTGGAAAAGACCACAAAGAAGTCCGCCCGCCCCAGCAAAGCGGCATCTGCCAGGGCTTGCCGGAAGCTGGTAGGGGGCTGCTCGGAGAGATAGAGCACCTTCGTCTGTTTCGTGGGCCGTCCCAAAAAACCGTCGCCGTCCAGGACGGCCCGGCAGAGATGGAGCACAAAGGTGGTCTTCCCTGCGGCCTTGATTTTCCCGTCCAGCTCGGTGATGGCCCCGGCTGCCACGTAGGGCGGGACCAGCCACGGGACGGCGGTGGGGGTCTCGGCGGCTATCTCCTTGGCGGTGTGGACTCTCAAGTTGGTTTCCGCCCAAGACTCACTCCCTATATGGGCGGAAACCAATTGGGCGGAATCTCCCCCCCTGGCGGCCCGGTCTTCGGGTGAGGCTACCAGCCCCAGGGCGGCGCCCAGCAGGTCCAGCGGCCCCTTGGCACCGCACCCCCCGGCGTGGCACCTCCAGGCCCATCCGCCCTTGTCGCCAGGGAAAATCGAGAGGCTGGGCGAGCGGTCCTCGTGGAAGGGGCAGCGGGCGGAGTAGCCCTCCCCCTGGCGGGCCTGAAGCGCATCAACGACGGCCTCCAGTAGGTCGGGGACCACCCGCACGGGGGCGGCAGAGGAAACCACCTGCGTGACGATGGCTCCGCCGCTGCCGTTGTGCAAGGCGGCGATGCGCCCGGCGTCCTTCTGGGCCTGGCCCAGGGCGTGGCTCTGTGGCGGCTCAGGAGACCTTGGATGCGGGCCGGGGTGAGCTTGTCCAGGGAGGTCTTCTCGCCCAGTTCCGTGCGGAGGGTAGCGGCGTCTCGGTGGTAGGCGGTGGCGGTGTGCGCTTCCCAGCGGGGAGCGCCGGCCTGGAGCCACAGGGCGAGGAGGTCGCCCAGGGTGTGGCGCTCCGGGAGTTTGCCGGTGGTGCGGGCCTGCTGCTTGAGGGCTTCGAGCTTCTGCTGTACCTCCTTGCGGGTGGGGCCGTAGACGGTGCGCCGCTGGCCCCCGACCATGAGGGAGCCTTGCCAGCGCCCGTCGGTGCGCTGAGATAGGGAGCCTTCGCCGTGGGTCCGTGCCATGGGGCGGTGTCCTTGTCCTTTCCGCCCCGGCATTTGCTGTCAATTTGCTGTCAGGGGGTGGCGCAGGCACGGACTTCAGGAACAAAAGGGCTGACGTAATGGACCTTGACCATGGGAGTCTCCTGCAACAGGGTGCCATGTGCAAGCTCATCACCCTGTGTAAACGCAGTGGCTCCCGTGTGCAACAAGGGCCAAGGAGCGTAGCGCCGTGCTCCCTCGCCGCAGCCGCCAGCCCCTTCCACTACCGGCGCTCGCCGCGGAACACCTCGCGCAGGAGTTGCTGCTCGTCCTTCACCTGGGGCGTGCGCTTGATAGCCTCGTCCACCCGCGTGCGAGCATCGGTGCGCCGATAGCCCAGGGCGACGAGCGCCTCCACGACGCTCTCCCGTAGTGCGCCGACATCGGGCCGCTCCGGCGATGGCACGGTGGCAAACCCTTCGTCCCGCAGCAACGCCCACTGGGCCACCTTGCCCTTGAGGGCGGCGACCATCCGGTTGGCGGTGCGCTCGCCGATGCCCGGCATCTGTTTCAGGGTGGCGATGTCGCCCTCCTCGATGGCGGCCGCGATGGTCGAGACCGAGAGTACCAGGGCGTTGGCCGCCTTGAGCGGGCCGATGTCCTCCACCTCCAGGAGCCGCTCGAAGAAGGTCTTCTCGTGCTCCCGGTTGAAGCCGACCAGCAGCGGGCGCGGTTGCCGCTCGCTGACGAAGTAGGCGATCTCCAGCTCGATGGGGTCGCCCTCGGCCTTGTCCTCCAGCGTGCGCCGGACGAAAAAGGGCAGCAGCACCTCGTAGCCGACGCCGTTTACCTCCACCACGATCCGCAGGCTGTCCCGTGGCAGGCGCTTGAGGCGGCCGGAGAGGAAGGCGATCATGGGCGCAGCGCCTTTCGGGTCTGCATGGAGATCACCCGTCCGCCCGGCCCGACCTCCCAGCCTTTGCACCCGACGTCGCTGTGGTAGAGCGCCACCGCCAGCGCATCGGCAACGTCGGCCGGCCGCGGTGGCTCGGGCAGGCGGAGCACCACCTGGACCATGCGCTGCACCTGCTCCTTGGTCGCCCGCCCCTGGCCGGTCAGGTGGCTCTTCACCTGGGAGGCGGTGTAGGTGAAGACCGGGACCTGGTGGTCGGCGGCGGCCAGGCACACCACGCCGCGGGCGTAGGCCATGCTGATGGCGGTGACCGGACGGGTACGATGGGCGTACAGGTCCTCCAGGGCCAGGGCCTCAGGGTGAAACTCCGCCAGCACGGCCGCGATGCCCTGATAGATCAGTTGCAGGCGCTGCTCCAGGGGGCGGGACGAACGGCCGGTGCGCACCACGCCGCCTTCTACCAGCAACACCCCGCGCGGCGTCGTCTCCAGCACGCCATAGCCGGTGACGTTCAGTCCGGGGTCCACACCCAGCACCAGCACGGCTCCCCCTGCCTGGTGCGGCTTGCCGCCGCACCGCCCATCCCGGGCGGTCTCCGCTGTGTTGCTTCTTCCTGCCTCGCATTATAGGGAGGCCGGGTTGGGGCTGTAAAGCTCGATGGCGATGGACACCCTTGTTGTGCGGCGTAGGAGAGGGTATCATGCGGGTAGCACCGTCGAGGTAGCGACCATGTGCGCCAACGCAGAAGAGCTGCGCTTTCTGGTGGATGCCAACGTCGGCAAGCTGGTGCGGTGGCTGCGCACGCTGGGCTTCGATACGGTCTTTGCGCCCGCGGCCGACGACGATGACCTGCTGCGGTGGGCGGAGCGCGAGGGCCGGGTGCTGCTGACGCGAGACCGGGGCCTGGCCGGACGGCGGTCGGTCAGCCAGGGCCGGGTGCGGGCGGTGCTGGCCCGCTCCGAGCAGTGGCAGGAGCAACTGGCCGAACTGGCCCGCGTCCTGCCCCTGGTGCGCGCCGCCCGACCCTTTACCCGCTGCGTCGCCTGCAATACGCCCCTGGTCCCCTGCCCGCTGGACCGCGCCTGGCGGCGGGTGCCGGTGTATGTCTACCAGACCCAGGGCGACTTTCGCGAGTGCCCTGCCTGTGGCCGGGTGTACTGGCGGGGCACCCACTGGTCCCACCAGTCCCAAACCCTGAAGGAACTCCTCGATATCGAGATCGTTCCCTCACCAGGGCCGACCTCTTCCGATCCAACCGTGCCATAAGCGCGTCGCATCACACCAGGGACGCGGCCATGGGTCATGCTGGTCCCCACGGCACGATCAGGTGAAACCCCGCCGCGCGCGGGACGCTGGCGGGACCGGCTCCGGTCTGCACCGACAACCCCAGCGCGCCAGCCGTGTGGGTCTCCTGGCGGATACCGTGCTATTCAGGTATGACGAATTGTTACCCGACCTACGACGACTCAGAGATCTGGAATGACGTGCGCGGATACCGTGCTATTCAGGTATGACGAATTGTTACCGATTGAAGGCAAAACAAAAATTGTATAGCATATGGTATCTGTTGGTCCCTGCATCGGAGAGAAGCGATCTGTGAGGAAGACGGACGTGAGGCGCGCCGACTACCGGAAACCGTACGCTGAGATGGGAGCAGAGAGCGCCCAGGGAGGCCAGCACGCCGCGGTGGCCACACTTGCCCTGCGTGCGCTCGCGGGCGCCGACCTCGCCACGCTCCTGGATGAGACCGTCGTCCTGGTCGCCCGGACCCTCCGGGTAGCGCATTGCGCAGCCCTGGAGCTGCTGCCCGACGGTACGGCGCTGCTCCTGCGAGCCGGTGTCGGCTGGACCGAGGGGCTGGTCGGGCGGGCCATGGTGGAGGCCGGAGGCGGCTCCCCGGCGGGCGCGGCCCTGCTCTCCCACGAGCCGGTCGTGGTAGAGGACCTGCGCGTCGAGACCCGCTTTCGCAGGCCGCCGCTGCTCATGGAGCACGGGGCCGTCAGTGGAGTGAGCGTCATCATCCCGGACGCCGACCGGCCCTTTGGCGTCCTGGAGGTCTTCACCACCCAGCAGCGAGCCTTCGCCGCCGACGAGGTGGACTTCCTCCAGGCCATGGCCCGGGTGCTGACCACGGCCATCGAGCGGGCGCGGGAGGACGCGGCGCGGCGGGAGAGCGAAGCGCGGTTCCGCGCCCTGGTCGAGCACAGCAGCGATTTCCTGTGGCAGGTGGACGAGCGGGGCGTGTATACCTATTGCAGCCCCAATGTCACCGCCATCCTGGGCTACGCCCCGGAAGAGCTCCTGGGGAAGACGCCGTTCGATTTCATGGTGCCCGAAGCCGCACAGCGCCTCAGCGTGCTCTTCCAGGACCTTGCGGCCAGGCCGGAACCCTTCTCGCTGGTGGTCCGGGAGGTCCGCTGCAAAGACGGCAGCGTGCGCTTCCTGGAGTGCGGGGGCCGGCCGGTCGTGGACGAGCACGGCAATTTTCGGGGGTATCGCGGGGTGGACCGCGACATTACCGAGCGCAAGCAGGTGGAAGAGACACTCGCCCACCTCCTGGTCCGGGAGCAGGCCGCCCGTGTGGAGGCCGAGGCGGCGCAGCAGCGCCTGGCGTTCCTGACGGAGGCCAGCACCCTGCTGGCGGACTCCCTCGACTACGAGACCACCCTCCAGAACGTGGCCCGCCTGGCGGTCCCCCATCTCGCCGACTGGTGTACGGTCCATATCGCCGAGGACGACGGGGCGCTCCGCCGGGTGGCCGTCGTCCATGCTGACCCGGCGCAAGAAGCGATGCTGCGCGAGATACGGCGCCGCTATCCGCTCGACCTCGACCGGCCCCACCCGGTGACGCAGGTGCTCACCACCGGCCGGCCGCTGCTCTACCCAGCGGTCCCGGAAGCGGTCCTGGAGACCATCGCCCAGGATGCCGCCTACCGGGCCATGATCCGGGCGGTGGGTATCGGATCGGTGAGTATTGTCCCGCTCCAGGCCCGCGGGCGGACCCTGGGGACGCTCACGCTGGTGTCCGCCGCGCCGGGCCGCTACGGCCCGGCAGACCTGGCCCTGGCCGAAGAGCTGGCCCGCCGTGCGGCCCTAGCCATAGACAATGCCCGGCTCTACCGCGCCGCCGAGGACCAGCGCCGCCGCCTGGAGGGCGTGCTGGAGCAAAGCCCCGCCGGTATCACGATTGCGGATGCTACCACCGGACGGGTATCCCATCGCAACAGCGTCGCGCTGCAACTGTGGCCCGATCTTGCGGTGGGGGAGAGCGTCGAGCGGTTGCGGGACACCCTCGTGTTCCACCCCGATGGACGGCCCTATGCCTTCGAGGAACGGCCCCTGGTGCGCGCCCTGCGCGGGGAGGCCGTCCTGGGGGACGAGGTCCTGGTGCTGCTCCCCGACGGGGGGCGCACGGTCCTGCTGGCCAATGCCGCTCCCGTCTATGATGGAGTCGGACAGATCACCGCGGCGGTGGCGGTGTTCCAGGATGTCACCGAGCGCACGCACTACGAGCTGGAGCGGGAATGGCTCCTCCACCTGCTGACCGCCAGCGACGCGCGCCTGCGGGCTGTGCTGGAGGCCCTGGAAATCGGCGTTTCCGTGGTCGATAGCGACCACCGGATCGTGCTCGCCAATCGCGCCTATCGTGAGCTGCTGGGATTGCAGGTGCATGTCATCGGGCAGCCGGTGCAGGAGGTACGGCCCACGCTCCGCTCGCGCTTCGCCGACCCGGAGACCTTTGACCGTCTCACCCGGTATCAAGATGAGCACCCGGACCAGGTCCACCGCGCCGAGCTGACCCTGGTCTTCCCGCGGCGGCGGGTGGTGCGGCGGGTCGCGGCTCCGGTGCTGGACGGCGCCGGGAGCGTGCTCGGGCACGTGACCCTGTACCAGGACATCACCGAGCAGTGGGACCTGGACCGCTTGAAGGACAGCTTCATCGCGGCGGCGGCCCACGAGCTGCGGACCCCGCTGACCGGGCTGATGGGCTTCAGCCAACTGCTCCACCGGCAGGTGCAGCGTCTCCAGCCGCTGGCCCCGGAGCTTCAGGAGCAGACCGGGGTGCGCGTGGACCAGGCCCTGGACCATGCTACCCACCTGGTGGGCGAAGCGGAGCGCCTGAACCGCCTGGTTTCCCTGCTCCTCGATATGTCCCGCATCCAGGCGGGGCGCTTTACCGTGCCCTTGCGTCCGCTGGATGTGGCTCGCGCCATCCCGCCGGTGGTGGAGCGCCTGCGCATGGCGTTCCCCTCCCACACCATCACCTACCAAGGGCCGACGCGGCGCGGCTTCCTGGTCCTGGGCGATGCCGAGCGCCTGGAGCAGGTCGTTACCAACCTGGTGGAGAACGCCGTGCGCTACTCGCCCCACGGCTCGCCTATTGCCGTGCGGCTCCAGCGTCCACCACGGGACTCCGGGCAGGTGCTCCTCAGCGTGCGGGACGCTGGCCTGGGGCTCTCCCCGGAGGAGCGGGAGCGCGTGTTTGAGCGGATGTACCGTGGCCCGGAGGCCGCCACGCAGGTACCGGGAGGGCTGGGGCTGGGGCTGTACCTGTGTGCCGGCATTGTGGAGCAGCTGGGCGGGCGCATCTGGGCGGAGAGCGAAGGGC
>JACQUQ010000035.1 GCA_016210175.1 Chloroflexota bacterium
GCTCCAGGAGATGCTGGACATTCCTGTGTTCCATGATGACCAGCACGGGACCGCCATCGTCACCGCCGCCGCCCTGCTCAATGCCCTCAAAGTAGTGGGCAAGCGGCTGGAAGACCTGCGGGTGGTCATCAGTGGCGTGGGCGCGGCCGGGATGGCCTGCGCCAAGATGCTGTTGGCGCTGGGCGTGGGCGAGATCATCGCCTGCGACCGGGAGGGGGCCCTGTATCCGGGACGGCCGGGCAACCTGAACCCGGCCAAAGCGTGGCTGGCCGAGCGCACCAACCGGGCGCGTCGTGCGGGCACGCTGGCCGAGGTCCTGCCGGGGGCCGACCTGTTCCTGGGAGTGTCGGGGCCGGGGATCCTCACGCCCGCGATGGTGCGGACTATGGCCCGTGACCCGATCATCTTTGCCTTGTCCAACCCCATCCCTGAGATCCTCCCGGAGGACGCGGCCGCGGTGGCGGCGGTGATGGCCACGGGCCGCAGCGACTATCCTAACCAGATCAACAACGCCCTGGCCTTTCCTGGCGTGTTCCGGGGCGCGCTGGACGTCCAGGCCCGCGCCATCAACGAGCCGATGAAGCTCGCCGCAGTCCGGGCTATCGCGCAACTGGTGCCCGACGCTGCGCTGCGCCCGGACTATATCGTTCCCAGCATCTTCGACCGGCATGTGGTGCCGGCAGTGAGCGCGGCGGTGGCCCAGGCCGCGCAGCAGACCGGCGTGGCACGACGCCGTGCGCCTACGCCGATACCGGGCGCTGCCGCGTCAAACATCTTACCCCAGCCGGCCCGGTCCAGTGGAACCTAGTGTTCTGTCAGCCGTGAACTGATGGGTGAGACTGCCGCCGTGAAGGGCGGGCCCGCCCTTCACGGCGGCGGGGTGGAACCCATCACAGCAGGATTGACAGACTACTGGCCACCGTCTGCCGCTGGGCCGCGCGTCCGAGGCGTACCAAGTGTGCGGCCGGAAGCAAGCGGCGTGGTCAGGATTGCCCGCCGGACGGAAGCGGAGATGGAGCTGCTGCAACCGGCCTCTCGCTGACGCGAGAGGCCGGTTCTCTTTCCTGTTTGCCGGTGTGGCGCGCTCCGTTCTCCCTGCCCATGCGCAGTCGGGCTGCACGAGTGGGCACAGCCCGACTGCGCATGGGTGAACCGCGGGGTGAACCGCCGCCCACCTCCAGCACCGCGCAACCCCAGCAGCAGGCGGCTGGTGCAGGTGTTCCCTGGCCCCCGAACTGCTCAGTTCCCCCGTATCCCGCCTTTGCTGATTGCCAACATTGACCGCCATGTGCTACCGTAACGAGTAGACATCCATACGGAGATAACGGCCGTGGTGGCGCTGTGGTAAGGTCGGTTCCGCCCGGGTCGGTGGGCCCCAAGTGTCGCCGTCTCGTGGGAGGTTCCTGTCGCCCTGGTAAAGGACGTGGTGGTGGATCTCTTTGAAAAGTGCTGGACATACGCGAAACCCAAACAGGCGCAGGCCCTCGGCATTTACCCCTATTTTGTCCCCTTCACCTCGCAGGCGGCGCCCCAGGTGACCATTGGTGGCCGGACCGTGCTGATGTTCGGCTCCATTAATTACCTTGGCCTCACCGAGGACGCCCGGTTGAAGGGTGCGGCCATCGACGCGATCCAGAAGTACGGTACCGGCTGTACCGGTTCCCGTCTGCTCAACGGTACCCTCGACCTCCATGAGGAGTTGGAGCACCGCATCGCACGGTTTATGGGCAAAGAGTCGGCGCTGGTGTTCACCACCGGCTTCCAGACCAACCTCGGTATCATCTCTGCGCTGGTCGGCCGTGAGGATGTCGTCGTCCTTGACCGGGCCTGCCACGCGAGTATCGTGGATGGGAGTCGGTTGGCCTTCGGCAAGATGGTGAAGTTTGCCCACAACGATATGGAGGACCTGGAGCGCATTCTGGCAGAGCACGCCGGACGGCACGGCATCCTGGTCGTGGTGGACGGCGTGTTCAGTATGGAAGGCGACCTCGCGAACCTGCCGGAGATCGTCCGGCTCAAGCAGCAGTATGGCGCCCGCCTGATGGTGGACGATGCCCACGGGATCGGCGTGATGGGTCCCTCCGGCCGCGGCACGGCCGAGCACTTCGGCGTTGCGGATGCGGTCGATCTCGTGGTGGGCACCTTCAGTAAGTCCTTTGCCTCGACGGGCGGGTTCGTGGCCGGGAATGAGCAGGTCATCTACTACATCAAACACACGGCGCGCGCCTTCCTGTTCAGCGCCAGCACGCCGCCGGCGTCGGCGGCGTCGGCGCTGGCCGCCCTGGACATCATGGAGACGGAGCCGGAGCGGTTCGCGCGGCTGTGGGAGAACACGACCAAATGGAAGACCCACCTTGATCGGATGGGCTTCAATACCGGCCACTCCGCGACTCCCATCGTGCCCATTGTCGTCGGCAATGACTTCCGGCTGGCGGTATTCTGGCGCAAGCTCTTCGATGCCGGGGTATTTGCCAACGCTGCGGTGGCTCCGGCCGTCGAGCCGGGCCATGCGCTCCTGCGCACCAGTTGCATGGCGACCCATGAGGATGGCCATCTGGACCAGGGGCTGGAGATCCTGCAACAGGTAGGACGCCAGCTCAGCTTCATCGAGTGATGCCGATGGCGGTGGATGTCTCCCCTGTGGCGGGTCAGCGCGACCATGATGCGTTCCTGCGGCTGCCCTGGCAGATCTACCGGGGCCATGCCCACTGGGTGCCGCCCATCCTCGACCACCAGCGCGCGCTGCTCGACCGCACGCGCCACCCCTTCCACCAGCACGCCGAGGTCGAGTACGTCCTCGCCCGGCGACGCGGCGCCGTGGTCGGGCGCATCGCCGCCATCGTGAACGGCCAGCACGTCCGCTACCACGGAGAGCCGGCCGGGTTCTTCGGGTTCTTCGAGTGCGTGGATGATGCCGAGGTGGCGGCGGCCCTGCTGGACGCCGCCGGGCGCTGGGTGGCCGACCGGGGGATGGAACTGCTGCGCGGCCCGATGAGCTTTTCCACCAACGAAGAGTGCGGCATGCTGGTGGAGGGGTTCACCTCGCCGCCGATCTTCATGGCGCCGTACAATCCCCCCTCCTACCCATCCCTGATGGACCGCTGCGGCATGGAGAAGGCCAAGGACCTCTACGCCTACTCCTTCAGCCGCCAGGCGCTGGATCCGGCCCGCTACCAGCAGGCGAAGCGGCTGGTGGCGCAGATCATCGAGCGCCACGGCATCACGGTGCGCCCGCCGGATATGCAGCGCTTCCACGACGAACTTGCACTGATCCGTGAGGTGTACCAGCGCGCCTGGGGCAAGAACTGGGGCTTCGTCCCCATGACCGCGGCAGAGTTCGACCACCAGGCCGCACAGCTTAAGTCCCTCATCGTCCCGGAACTGGTGCGGGTAGCGACGGTGGCCGGCGATCCCGCCGCGTTCACGCTGCTGGTACCCAACTACAACGAGGCCATCAAGCACATCAACGGCCGGCTCTGGCCCTTCGGCATTCCCTTCATGCTGGCCTGCCACTACCTGCGCCGTATTCGGGGCCTCCGCGTGCTCGCGCTCGGCGTCGTCCCCGAGCACCAGCGGAGGGGCATCGATACGGTGATGATTTTCGACCTATACTCCAGGCTCGTCCACTCCCATTACCAGTGGTGTGAGATCGGCTGGGTGCTGGAGGACAACGCCCGGATGAACAACACCATCCGCGCCTGGGGCGGCACGCTCTCGAAGCGGTACCGCATTTACCAGCGCATGCTCTGACGCCCGCGCCGGATGCGGGAGCGCCAGACCGATGGTCGTCCGGGGTGTCGTGGGAACTGGGAGCTATGCGTGTTCTCCTGGTGATGTCTGATACCGGTGGTGGACACCGCAGCATGTCCCTCGCGGTGCGGGATGCCCTCCTGCGGCTGGCGCCCGAGGGGATAGAGCCGCACATCGTTGACGTCTTCGCGCTGGAACGGCCGACGATCTTCGACCGGATCACTCGCCTCTACTCGCCGGTCATCCGGCACGCACCCCGGCTGTACGGGTGGGCCTTCCACCTGACCAACCGCCCGCGGGTCTACCAGACCATCACCGCCCAGGCGCGCCGGACCCTCCTGCCCAAGGTGCGCCGCCTCTTGCTGGCCCACCAGCCTGATGTGCTCGTTTCCGTCCACCCCCTGGGCAACCCGTTGGTGCTGGAGGCGCGGCGTGCGCTGGGCGCTACCGTGCCGGTGGTGGCCGTGACCACCGAACTGGTGACCATCCACCGGAGCTGGGTGGAGCCGGGGATCACCCACTATACGACCGCCACGCCGGAGGCGCACGTCGCCGTGGTGCGCCTGGGCGCGCCGCCGGACCGTATCAGCTGCCCCGGCCTGCCGATCCAGGAGCGGTTCGGGCGGGTACCGACCCCACCCGCGGAGATCCGGCGTGGGCTCGGGTTGGACCCGGAGCGGCTGACGCTCCTGGTCATGGGTGGCGGCGAGGGTACGGGGGGCCTGGACCGTCTGGTAGCGGCCATCGCCGGCAGTGGTGTGGAGGCCCAGCTCATCGTGGTCTGCGGGCGGAACCGCCGGGTGCGGGAGCGGCTTGCGCGCACCCGCCTGGCGCATCCGGCCGCGGTGCTGGGCTTTACGGACCGTATGCCGGAGCTGATGCACGCAGCCGACCTCATTGTGACGAAGGGCGGCCCGCAGACCCTGGCGGAGGCCCTGGCGAGCGGGCGGCCCGTGGTGGTGACCCAGACCCTGCCGGGGCAGGAAGAGGGCAACGCCGAGTTCATCGAGGCCCGCGGCGCGGGCTTTGACGGACGGCGGCTCCCGCGGGCGCTCTGGGCCATCCGGCGCCTGGCGACCGATCCCGGTGAGCGTCAGGCCATGGCCGCTCGCGCCCGCGCCCTGGCGCGCCCGGAGGCGGCGACGGAGGTTGCCCGGACGATCCTGCGCCTGGGCGTGGGGAGCCACACGGGAGCATGAGGGACGTGGAGCGACGCTGTCTGGTCACGGGAGCGACAGGATTCATCGGGCGCCACCTGGTCGAGGCGCTGGTGCGCCGGGGGGACCGGGTCGTGTGCCTGGTGCGCCGGACCAGCCGCCTCGACCGGCTGGCCGCGCTCCCGGTGGAACTGGTCTACGGCGACATCACGGACCCGGCCTCGCTGCACGCCGCGGTGGACTCCGTGGAGGAGGTCTACCACCTGGCCGGCCTGACCACAGCGCTCCGCAGTCAGGATTTCCACCGCGTCAACGTAACCGGCACCGCGGCGCTGCTGGAGGCGTGCCGCCGCACCGGCGGTCCACGCCGCACCGTCCTCGTCAGCTCGCTGGCCGCCTGCGGTCCCTCGGCCCCAGGGCAGCCGCTGGGGGAGGACGACCTGCCCCGGCCCCTCAGCCCCTACGGGCGCAGCAAGCTGGCCGCGGAAGCCGTAGCCCGTGCCTACTCCCGGTATCTGCCCATGACGGTCGTCCGCCCACCGGTGGTCTACGGGCCGGGCGACCGGCAGACGCTGCCGTTCTTCCGCCTCGTCCACCGGGGGGTGCGGCCCCTCTTCCGCAGGGACACCCAGGTGAGCCTCATTCACGTCGCCGACCTGGTCGCGGGGCTGCTGCTGGCCGCCGGGCGCGATGCCGCCATTGGACAGACCTACTTCCTTGCCGGTGACGAGACGCCCACCCTGGAGGAGCTTACCGGGCTGATCGCCCTGGCCTTGGGCCGCCGCGCCGTCGCCCTCCGTCTCCCGTACCACCTGGTCCGGGCCGCTGCCCGCGCGCTGGAGGTCTCCGGCCGGTTGACGCATCGCCCGCCGGCCTTCGACCGAGACAAGGTCCGTGAGCTGTACCAGCCCGCTTGGTGCTGCCGGTCCGACCGCGCCCGGCGCGACCTGGGCTTCGTGCCGCGGTTTTCCGTGGCCGAAGGGCTGCGCCAGACCGCCCTGTGGTACCGCCGGCAGGGGTGGCTGTAAGGGGAGGTGCGCTCTCAACCCGAGGGCGTTTGGAAACACCTCACCCCCTGGCCCCCTTCCCGAAGCGGGAAGGGGGGAGCCGCTCCCCTCCCCGTGTGTCGGGGAGGGGCCGGGGGAGAGGTTATCAGACGCTCTTTGAGGGCGGCCGGGTAGCAGGTTCCACAGTCCCGGCCACGGCCGTGTCCCCTGGCTTCGGATGGCCGGTGCCACCCCGTGCCGGCGTCTGATCGGCAGAAAGTTCTCATGGCGGTCGGTCGTGCTCCTGCCGACCTCATGCGTTATGAATGAGGACGGTAAACTGCCGTATGAGGCACGCACCGACAGCATACGCCGCCGCATCGCAGCTCTGCCCATGGATGCGCCGGGAGGACACATGGAGCGCGCAGCGCTGCCCAGCAGCTGGGTCCAACGCGCCCTGGAGATCGTGGTCGGCCTGGTCAGTGTGCTCCTGATGACGTCCCCCATGTGGGCCGGCATCCTTTTCCCCAGGGCGTGGAGCTGGGCCTTCCTGGGGTTCGCCATCTACTGGCTCGCGAAGACGGCCAACCTGGCCTTCCAGAGCGTGCGGACCGTCCGTACCATGCAGACCTGGGATCGGTACCCCTGGGCGGAGCAGGGCCGCCGGCACCCCCGCTGGCGGCGGCTCCACCATCTGGTGGTCTTCCCGACCTACCAGGAGCCCCTGGCGGTCCTGGAGGAATCCCTGGGCTACCTGCTGCGTCAGGATGTTCCCCGGGACCGCATTGCGGTGCTGGTCGCCTTCGAGGCGCGCGACATCGCGGCCCCGCTGAAGGCCAAGCAACTCCACGAGCGCTTCGGACACGCGTTCGGCCGCTTCTGGACGACCTCGCACCCCTTGCGCTCCGGCGAGGTGCCGGGGAAGGCAGCCAACCTGGCCTACGCCGTGCCGCGGGCCACGCGCGCCCTGGTAGAGGAGGTCGGCGTTGCGCTGGACGACGTTCTCGTTACCATCTGCGACGCCGACTCGCGACTACACCCCAAGTACTTGAGCGCCGTGGCCTGCCAGTACCTGACCGGACCTCCTGGTCAGCACCATCTCTACCAGCCCGCAGTGCTCTTCCACGTCAATCTCCACCGGGTTCCCGGACCCTTCCGCGTCCTGAACGGCCTGTATTCGGCTATCCTCCTCGCCAAGCTGGGGCGCAAGCACTCCCTGGTCAGCCAGTCCACCTACTCACTCGGTTTGGCGACCTGCGCTGCGGTGAACTACTGGGATGTCGATGTCATCTCTGAGGACTCCCACCTGTTCTTCAAGGTCTTCCTGCGCTTGGGGCCGGGAGTCACCGTGCGGCCGATCTTCCTGCCGGTCTGGGCCGATGCCGCTGAGGGCCGCACCGGCTGGGCCACGCTCCAGGCCCACTATCGCCAGACGCGCCGCTGGGCGTGGGGCATTGCCGATGTGCCGTATCTCCTCTGGCACGGCGCCCGGGCCGCGCACCTGCCGCGGTGGCAGCGCGGGGCCCGTATCGGCCAGTACGTGAAGGAGCACCTGCTCTGGACCTCCCACTGGTTCCTCCTCACCGGCGGGCTGAACTTCGTTGCCTATGCTGCTCCCGCCTCTGCGGACACGGCGCAGGCCGCGCAAATTCAGGGGTGGGTCTCGGTGCTGCTCCTGGCGTGTCTCCCCGGTCTGCTGGTGGTCGCCTGGGTGGACCGGCAGGTACGGGCGCGGTATGCGCCGCCCTCGCCACCGCCGGAGCGGTGGCCGCACCTGGCGCACTGGCTCCTGCTGCCGGTCGTCGGGTTCTTTGCCGCCGTCCTCCCCGGGGTGGACGCCCACCTCCGCCTGCTCGTGGGCCGCCGGTTGGCCTATGAGGTGACGGCAAAGCTCGCACCGGCCTCGGATACGGCGACGCCGCCGACTCCCGCCACACCGGGCCAACTGCTGCGTCCGTAACCCGGCCCAGGAGCGCCCGGAGGACCGGGAGTCGGACCAAGCGCGCTGAGCTTGGGAAACCCCGGTTTCTGGCGGGTTACTCCGGCTTGCCGATGAGCTGATACCGGGGCATGACCTCCCACTCAGCCACGGGTGGGTTCTCCTGGGCCGCCAGCGCGGCCCGCCGGGCCTGCTCCTCCGCTTCCCTGGCCTGCGCCAATACCTCCGCCTGCCGCCGGGCCTCCGCCTCCTCCCGCTCCTGCTCCTCAGGACTCTTCTCCTTCTTGACCCCCGGCACGACCTGCAAGCGCCCCTCTTGCTCCAGCTTGCGCAGATGGGTTTGCACATTGCCGTCCGCAGCCCGCCGCAGCCGGGTATCCTGGAGGTCCGTATAGACCGTCAGCATGATGTCCCAACTGGTCAGCTCGCCGCCCTCGGCCAGCACCTCCAGGATCTGGCGCTCCCGCTGGGTGCGGTGGTCGATGTACGCCTGGATGCGCTCGCGGGGGTCGTGGATCAACGGGCCATGGCCAGGGCAGATGACCGTGAGGTGGGGGAGGTCCCGCAGCCGTTCCAGGCTGCGCATGTAAGCGTCGAGATCGCGGACGGTCGTCGTGCCAAAGCCCAGCATCGTATCGCCGCTCAGCAGGACCCCCTCATCCTCCAGGTAGTAGCACACTGAGTCCACGCTGTGGCCCGGCGTATAGAACACCTGGAGCCGCACGCCGCCGCCCAGGTCGAGCACCTGGCCGTCCTCTTTGAAGGTCACCACGCCCTCCTGGGGCAGCTTGCCCTGGAGGAGGGAGATAGCCTCCGGGTGGACGAGGACATCGGCCTTATAGTCCTCCCGCAGCCACGTGAGGTTGCCGCTGTGGTCCAGGTGGTGGTGACTGATGGCAGCCACGCCGATCTCGGCGCGCTCCACCGCAGCCAGATAGCCCTTGAGCATCCAGCGATAGCGCTCGCCATTTTCGCCGGAGTCAATGGTCAGCACCTGGTCTTTCCCGACGATATAGACCGTGGTGACTTGGGGGTGCATGGGGCTCTCGTCGGGGACCTGGACGGCGCGGACGCTGGGACTCACCTGCATGGTGTTGCCTCCTTGCCAGAGTAGGCACAGTGCTTTCGGCGCGGCGGGCGCACGGCAACCGCGTAAAAGGCCCGGTGCAGATACACGAGTATCATACCCAGCAGTGACCGGTGTCAACTCCGCGGGGGAGCATCGCAAAACGTCCGGCGCCGGCGGTTCACCGTTCACGGTAGACCAGGGATCTGTTAATCCTCCGGTGATGGGTGCTACCCCGCCGCCCGGAAGGGCGGGCCCGCCCTGCACGGCGGCAATCTTCCCCATCAGTTCATGCCTGACGAGTCGCTAGACCATCGGCCAGGGGGTATTGCGGTAGGGGCCTGGCTCCGGGAACGTGCCAGCTTCCCGCAGGGCGTCGCTGCGGCGCAGCAAGGCATGGACCTCCGCCGGAGCGAGGAGTTCCCCCAGGGCGTGGACCAGGGGATCGTCGGGCTGGTCCAGGCGCTCCCGCAGGGCCTGGAGCGCGTCCAGAAGGTCATCGGGGATGGGCTGGCCGTGGAAGTCCCAGACGACGGTGCGGAGCTTGTAGTCCGTGTGAAAGGTCAGGCCGTGGTCAATGCACCAGACCCGGCCGGCAGCGTCCTCCAGGCAATGGCCGCCCTTGCGGTCGGCGTTGTTGGTCAGCGCATCGAAGGCTGCGATGCGCTGGAGGTCCGGAAGGTGGGCGCCGCCGAAGGTAAAGTAGTGGGTCTCCGGCTGGTGATCGATGTAGAGTTGCACGGTGCCCACGCCGTACGGCCCGTTGCGGATAACCGTAGGAGGGACGGCAGGCCAGCCCAGGGCCTGGCTCACCAGGTAGGCGCCCAGCTCCCGCCGGTAGAGGGTGCCGCTCGGGAAGTCCCACAGCGGGGCCTCCCCCCGCCGCGGCTTGTACACCGCCAGGCTCTCCCCGGCTTCGGGGCATGCCAGCCGCACCAGGAAGGTCGCGTTGCTCCCGCGCGGGATGGGACGTGTCGCCACGATCTCTGCCTGCTCCAGCCACCGCAGGACGTCGGGGCAGTTGGGGTCCCACGCACGCGGCCCCGGAGCACGGCCCCCTGAAGCGCCGGCGTTCTGGCTCTGGGAAGGGTGGGCATCCATGCGCGACAGGCTCCTGGCGTGCTAGGTAAGCCGGAGGGCGGGATGGTGGCCGTTGGCCTTCGGGCAGACGTGACCTTCGGGGTCCATGGGGAAACTACAGAGGGGACACAGGGGCCGCCCCGCGGCGCAGACGGTCGTAATGCGGCGACTGAAGGCCTGCATCTGGGCCATCTCGGCCCAGGCCCGCAGCATGGGGGCGTTGATCTCGTCATCGCCCGTCTCGTCGTTGATCAGGAGCATGGCCCGGCCCTGCTCCCGGTCGTAGCCCAGCGCCAGACTTTGCGCGCGGAACTCTCCCGCAAGGCCCTCCGGCCGGTCGGTAGGTTCCGGCGCTTCCTCCGCCCCGCGCGGACGGCGGCGCTCCGGTAGCTCAGCGATGAGCCGGTCAATCGCCCGCGCCAGGGCCTGTAACTGCTCCTTCTCTACCCAGATACGGACGCAGCGATTCCCCTGTCCCGCCAGGATAAAGAACGTCCGCTTGCCCGGAGCGCCGTAGGCCCCGGCGGTCAGGACGTGCAGGCCAGCGAATTCAAAGTACTCACGCATACTATCCTCATTTTGCACCATCTGGGATAGCGAAATCAATGCGCTGCCGGCGCTCTTCACTGCTACTGCGCTGGTGATCCGATACCGACACGTTGGGAATACGGGCGGAGTGATGCAAAGGACGGGGCTGCGGATAGGAAGCGCGGCGCTCCCCACGCGGTCACACGCGCCGCTGCTCTTCGGCTTCCTTGCGCACCATGTAATCCACCAGCTCGAGCGCCCGGTCCCGCTCCGGGCTCGGCGTGTGGAGGCTGAGGCTGGCGACCATATCGCCCCACGCCAGCGGCACGTCGCTCTGCTGGTGGCGGCTGAGGAGCGCTTTCAGGTCGCGGTACAACACCGAGTCCGCAGTCACCCACCAGGCCCGACCGCTGAGCAGTCCATGGTGCTGGATGTAGGCGTACAGATCGCTGATGGTTTCCTCAAGCGCACGGTCACGGCGATTGGCGGCAGTCCGTTCCTTGAGGATGCCCATGCGCTGATTTTGGACCAGCTCGCGCATCAAGTCCCGGATCTCGCGCAGGAGGTTCACCATGTCGTCTTCACGGGCCATGGAACACTTCCCCGTATTCTGGTTGCCAGCGGCCCCGGACCGTGTCCACGCACGCCCGGCCCCATGTACGCAGGCGGCAGCACGGCGTGCGGACGCACCCCCATTCTCCCATCCTGGCCTGCGCTTGTAAAGCCGGCGGCAGGCGCGGCACCGTGTCGGCGCAGGAACGAGCTGTCCGCGCCGAAGCTAGGGAATGGGGGGGTGCAATCCCTCCGTCCGCACCAGGGGCAGGACCAGGGCAAAGCCGGTATGCCGGCTATCCAGCCCGCCCAGGATGTTGCGCGCCGCCGCCAGGAGGATCTCGACCTGCGCATCATGCTCGGCCACCACCAGGACGACCTTGCTGGGGCGCTCGCTGCGCTGCACAATCTCCCGTATCGACGGGAAGAGCGGGAAGTCCTCCCGGCCCCCATCGACGCCATCTTTGACCCGCACCTGCAAGCTCTCCAGGATGGCGGGCTCGCGTGCGCCCGCCTGTTGCCATGCCTCCAGCAGATCAGGAACGCGGGCCGGGTCCAGAACGACCACCATGATCAGGCTAGGCATACGTCGCATCCTTCACTTCAGCATCCGAGAACACCCAGCGCAGCAGGACCGGCGTGACCAGGGTCGTCACGATGACCATCACCACCACAATGCTGAAGACCTGGGCCGAGACCAGGCCGGCCGAGACGCCCACCGAGGCCACGATCAGCCCCACTTCGCCGCGGGAGACCATACCCACGCCCACCCGCAGGCTCTCGCGCCCGGTCATCCCGGCGCCCAGCGCCCCAGCGCCGCACCCGACTACCTTCGACACGACGGCGACCACACAGAGGGCCACCAGGAAGACCAGATCGCCCGCCGCGATAGTCTGCAAGTTGGCCTGGAGTCCGATACCGATGAAGAAGATGGGCACCAGGAACCCGTAGGCCAGCCCGTGCAGGCGCTCCTCTATCCGCTCGCGCAGGTCCGTCCGGCTCAGCAAGGCCCCGGCGATGAAGGCGCCCACAATGAGCGAGATGCCCCCCAGCGCCTCTGACAGCCAGGCGAAAGCCAGCGCGCCCACCAGGGCCGCAGCGACCAGCCCCTCGCTCACGGGCAGGTCCCCGACCCAGCGCACCACCCGCGGGAGCACCACGCCCCCACCCAGGACGGCCACTGCAAAGAAGAGCACCATCTTGCCGACGATGACCGCCAGCGACCACAGGCCCGCATCTGCTGCCGTCTCCGAGGTGAAGGCGATGAAGAACGAAAGGAGCAAGATACCGAGGACGTCATCAACCACTGCCGCCCCCAGGATCGCGGTCCCCTCCCGTCGGCGGAGCGCCCCCAACTCCATCAGGGTGCGCACCGAGATGCTCACGCTGGTCGCGGTCAGCACCAGCCCGATGAAGATGGCATGGGACAGATCGAAGCCAAAGGGCAGGCTGACGGCGGTCCCGAGCGCCAGCGGCACCAGCACGCCCAGGGTACCCGCGGCCAGGGATACCTTCTTGGCCCGGTTGAGTTCGGTCAGGTCCGTTTCCACCCCGGCCAGGAACATGAGCACGACCACGCCCAGTTCGGCCAGCTCGCGCACAAATACCCCGTGGTCGTGCCCCTGGAACCAGGGCAGGCCGGTAATGTTGATGAAGGACGGTCCCAGGACCAGGCCGGCGAGCAGTTCCCCCAGAACCGCGGGCTGCCCCAGGCGATAGGCCAAAGCTCCGCCCAGTTTGGCAGCCAGCAGCACCGCCGCCAGCACAAACATCAGCTCAACTGTCGAACTCACCACCCCTCCTTCCTCGTGCTCGCTTCCCTACCCGGGTATGTTGACAAAGTCGTTTCGCCGGTGTTCTACCGGGAAGACCTCACCCCTCATCCTCCTTTCCTCGCAGGGAAAGGGGAGCACCCTGGGCCCCTTCCCGCCTCGGGGAGGGGCAGCCCGCCGCAGGCGGGCGGGGAGAGGTCCGTCCTCGCCTCCCACCTGGTACAACTTGTGGTCACGCCCGGCGCGGGCGGGTGCTGGTTGCCGTCCCTCCGGCTGTGCTACACTGGCGCAGGGCTGCCTCCGGAGCGGCGCACCGCTGTCGGGAGGGCCACCCTTGCGTGGGAGGAGGCACCGGTGAACCTTCAGGGGAAGGAGCGGGTGCGGGTTGCCCTGGTCCATGATTGGCTGAACCAGTACGGCGGTGCAGAGCGGGTGCTGGAGGTCTTACACGATCTCTTTCCCACTGCGCCCATCTACACAAGCATGTTTGCCCCCGAGGTGTTCCCGCCGAGTTACCGCTCCTGGGACATCCGCACGTCCTTTTTGCAGCGACTGCCCCAGGTGACCCGCAAGCACCAACGCTATCTTCCCTTCTACCCCGCCGCCTTTGAGACCTTCGACCTTTCGGGCTACGACCTGGTGCTGAGCAACAGCAGCGGGTTTTGCCACCTGGTCCGCACGCCTCCCGCAACCTGCCACCTCAACTACTGCCTGACCCCGCCGCGGTTCCTGTGGAACCTGTCCGCCTACCTGGACCGCGAGCAGATCGGCGGCCTTTTGCGCCGGGTCCTCCCCCTGGTGGTCGCGCCGTTACGGTCCTGGGACGCCCGCGCGCGGCAGCGGGTGGACGCCTTCGTCGCCATCTCCCAGGCGGTGCAGCAGCGCATCCGCCGCTGCTACGGCCGGGAATCCGGGCTGGTCTACCCTCCGGTGGACTGCGCCCAGTTCACGCCCTCCCACGAGCGGGGGGACTACTACCTCATCGTGTCCCGGCTGGTACCCTACAAGCGGGTGGACCTCGCCGTTCAGGCCTTCAACCGCCTGGGGCTGCCCCTGCTCATCGCGGGGACGGGGCGGGACCGCGCGGCCCTGGAAGCCCGCGCTGCGCCCAACGTGAAGTTCCTGGGCCGGGTGCCCCAGGACGAGCTGGCCGCGCTCTATGCCGGGTGCCGGGCCTTCCTATTCCCCGGCGAGGAGGACTTCGGCATCGCTCCCTTGGAGGCCCAGGCCGCGGGGCGGCCGGTCATCGCCTACGCCGCCGGGGGCGCGCTGGAAACGGTGGTTGCCGGGCAGACCGGCGTGTTCTTCCATGAACCGACCCCAGAAGCCCTGGCCGCGGCCGTGGAACAGGTTGAGGGGATGCGCTTCGACCACCGGGACATCCGCCGCCACGCCGAGGAGTTCGACCTCCCGGTGTTCCGGCGCCGCCTGATGGCAACCATCGACGCGGCCCTGGCCGCCTACCGGGCCGCGGTGCGGTAGGACGCTCGCGTGTCGCGGCGAAGCCCCTCCCAGGGAGGGGCCTCGGTCCCTGCTCCCGCTCCGAAGCTTCGCCCCCGCCCATCCCCTCCCGGGCCGCGCCGGCCGGAGCGCGGCGACGACGGGCGAGGGTTACAGCACCGGCAGGTAGCGTTTCAGCTCGTAGTCCGTCACCTGGGTGCGGTAGTTCTCCCACTCCATCCGCTTGTTCTTCAGGAAACTCTGGAAGACGTGCTCACCCAGGCACTGCCGTACCACGGTGCTCTGCTCCATGGTGTGGAGCGCCTCATCCAGGCTGGCGGGCAGCACCCCGATATCGTGTCGGCGCCGCTCCTCATCCGAGAACTCGGCCACGTTGACCTCGGCCGGCTCCGGGGGCTCCAGCTTGCGCTCGATGCCGTCCAGCCCGGCGGCGAGCATGACGGCGAAGGCCAGGTAGGGGTTACAGGCCGGGTCGGGCGCTCGATACTCAATGCGGCGACCATCTTCCCGCCCCGGCTTGTACTCCGGCACCCAGATCAGGTCGGAGCGGTTCCGCAGCGCCCAGGAGATGTAGCAGGGTGCTTCGTAGCCCGGTACCAGGCGCTTGTATGAGTTCACCCACTGGTTGGTGACCGCGGTGATTTCGCGGGCGTGGGCCAGCAGGCCGGCGATGAAGTGCAGGGCCACGTCGGAGAGGTGCCAGCGGGCATGGGGATCGAAGAAGGCATTGCGCCCGCCCGAGAACAAGGACTGGTGGACGTGCATGCCGCTGCCGTTGTGGCCGAACAGGGGCTTGGGCATGAAGGTGGCGTAGACCCCCTGGCTCATGGCGACGTGCTTCACCACCAGGCGATAGGTGATGGCGGCATCGGCCATGGTCAGCGCGTCGGTGTAGCGCAGGTCAATCTCGTGCTGGCTGACGGCCCCTTCGTGGTGGCTGGACTCCACTCCGATGCCCATCTCCTCCAGGGCCAGGACGGTCTCGCGGCGCAGGTCGCTGGCCATGTCCAGGGGCGTCAGGTCGAAGTAGCCGCCGTGGTCCAGAGGCTGGGGCACCCCCTCGGAATTCTGGAAGTAGAAGAACTCTAGCTCCGGCCCCACGTAGTAGGTATATCCGAGTTCGGCGGCCCGTTGCAGGGTCCGCCGCAGCACCCAGCGCGGATCGCCGTCGAAGGGCGTGCCATCGGGAAGACGGATATCGCAGAACATGCGGGCGACGGCGTGGCGGTCCCGCGGCCGCCAGGGGAGCAGGACAAACGTCGTCGGGTCCGGCATCGCGATCATGCCGCTCTCGTCGGTGCGGGCAAAGCCCTCGATGGCTGAGCCATCGAAGCTCATACCCTCTTCCATGGCCTCCTCAAGCTCCTCCACCGTGATGGCAAAGCTCTTGAGAAGGCCCAGGATGTCCGTGAACCAGAGCCGGATAAACTTGACGTCCAATTCCTTGGCGCGCTTCAGGACGTACTCTTTGTCCTCGCCGCTCACCTGGCTTCTCCCGTAGTTTGGCTGCTGTCCCATCGCCATAGCTGGTCTGCTCCGTTCCTGCCCCAAAGATGGTCCCAGAGGTGCCGCACCTTACCCACCCACCGCCACCGGAGCGCGCCCCAGAAGCGTGACGGGCTCCAGACTACACGATGCGGGAGCGACCCGGTAGACGGCCACGAGCAGCGCCCGGTCGCTGACGCCTGCTCCGTCGCAACGGACCGTGACCGTCCGCCGCTCTACATCGTAGCACACTTCCTGGACGGCCGGCAGCGCCCCCAGGGCGGACCGCACCACGTCTGCCATCTCCGCCGTGGTCAGAAAGGGAACGTGCAGCGTCACCAGTTCGCGATCCATGGCTCCCTCCACAGTGCTCCTATTGTACCTGCTCACGCGGCTCGGCACAACGGGCGTCGGCCCCAATCTGGACCCCGCCCCCACCTGGTCGTGCCACCCCGTGACGGCAACCAGCGCCACCGCCCGTCAACCGCTGGGGGCGGTCCCGCTGACCCGGCGTGCGTGGTTGACAACCTTTCCTACCGATGCTACGCTCCAGCCGTTTGGAGAGTCGGTCGCTGGTCGGTTCACTCGTTCCAAGCACTCCGGCGAACAATAGCGCAGGCGGACGGTGAGAGCGGCGACCCTTTGGACCAGGCGCAGGAGGGAAGCGATGGACCTGAAGCTGGTGGACTACTTGCTGTACGAACCCGAACCGGAGACAGGCATCCTCTGGATCAAGTTCAACCGCCCCGAGCGGCTCAATGCCCTGCTCGGCGTGCAGGGGCCAGACGGCAGCGTGTTCAAGCTCCTGGAATACATGAGGGCGGGCGACGATGACCCCAACATCCGGGTGATGGTGGTGACCGGGGTGGGCCGGGCCTTCTGCGCCGGCATCGACGTGCGCCGCGGGGAAAGCCAGCGCAGCGACGCCGAAGCGCGACCGCAAGGCCCCGACGCCAACCGCCAGCAGTTTTACCACGTCACCACGCCCCCCTTCCTGGAGATCTCTCGGATGGTGCGCAAGCCGACCATCGCGATGGTGAACGGCGTGGCGGTGGGCATGGGCATGGACATCGCCCTCCACTGCGACATCCGCATTGGCTGCGAGCACACCCGCTTTCTGGGCTACCAGACCGTGGGCCAGATCCCGGAGAACGGGGCGCTCTACCACCTCCCCCGGCTTATGGGGCTCGGCCGGGCGCTGGAGTTCGTGTATACGGGCAGCCTGAGTGCGGAGGACGCCTACCGTACTGGCGTGCTGAACCGGCTCGTTCCGAGCGAGCAACTGGAAGCCGAGACGCGCGCTCTGTGCGAGCGCATCGTGAAGAACCCTCCGCTGGTCCAGTGGATCAGTAAGCGGATCATGCGTGCGGCGCTGGACAGCAGCATCGAGACGACTATGGTCATGACCTCGAACGTGGCGGGGATCCTCGCCACGTCCGAGGATGGCCGCGAAGCGCGGGCCGCGGTCGCTGAGAAGCGGGAGCCGCGCTTTCAGGGCCGGTAGCCCTCGCGCTCCGGCACGCGCTATCCCTACGCATATGTCATCCTGAGGAGCGCAGCGACGAAGGATCCGTACCCGAAGTATCAAGCACGGAGTACGGATTCTTCGCTATCGCTCAGAATGATAAATTCGTGCTCAATTTTCATACTTCGTGGTGAACCGAGAAGCGCATGGCCTGCTCAGAACACCGCGACGGGGTTGACCGGCGAGCCGGTGCCCCCGATGACCTTGAGCGGGTTGATGGTCACCAGGAACTCGTACCGGCCTTCGTCCTCGCACGCCTGCGCCAGGGGTTCCAGCAGGGCGTTGTCCAGCAGGGCGACGCCGTAGGCGAAGGCGGCCGCGTGGACTGCCCAGGGCAGGTGGTACTCGTTGGGGTGCGCATCCATCATGTCCCAGATCAAGACCGCGATATCGTGGTCGCGGATAAAGGGTAGACAGGAGACGTGCAGGCCCGGACGCACCGGCGCCCCCCAGAACCCGCCGTGGTCCCTGGCGTACGCCTCGCGGCCGCTATACACCACCAGGGCATCGCCCGGCTCCAGCCTCACGCCCTGCGCGCGGGCGATGTCCTCCAGCTCCCAGCCGTGAACCGGCTCCGCGAGGGTCACATAGGGTGTGCCCCGGTGTTTGGGCACATTCAGCAGCACCCCGCGGGTGAGAATGCCATCGCTCCACTGGTCAATGGAACCGTACGTTGCCCCGCCGAAGGTGATGACCTCGTCGGGGTTGCGCCCGTCCCACATGCCGTTCCGGTCCCAGACGTGGCACAGGGCATCGAGGTGGGTGGTGGCCCAACCGTGAAAGGAGCTACCGTAGTAGTCCCCGGCGCTGCCACCGTCCGGGGGGCGGTGGTGCCGGGCGATGTACTGCTGGGCGGGCCGGGGGTTCTCCGGCGACGGGGTCACCGGCCAGGGCCTGCTCAGGGAGATGGTGCGTCCGGTCGTGACCAGCCTGGCAGCGGCGACCCGCTTTTCGGGGGTGATCAGGTTGATGGCGCCGGCGGCGCCGCGCTCGCCCCACCGCCCCCAGTTGTTGCGGTCCCGGAGGTAGGACGCCACCTCCTCGTTGGTCGGCACGCGCTGCGCACCGCTGGTCGGCACGCGGTGCTGGGTCATCGTGTTCTCCTCTCTGCTCTCCGCGGCGGTCCCATCCCGGTTCATGCGACGCCCACTCCACCCCCTACCGCACGGTGAGGACGCCATCCTGCGCAACCGTCGGTGGATCCCGCACGATGGGGCAGCGAGGGCGAGCGTTGCTGATCACGCATGACGCAGGAGGTCCAGGACAGGAGTTGAGCACGAATATACCAGCCATGCGTGGACCTGTAAAGAGCCGATGCGCCAGCGCGAGAGGTCGAGGACCGCGACGGCCTGGGCAGCGGTGAGGTCGGCACGGTCCACCTGGGCCAGGACCATCAGACGGGTTTGCTCCTTGCGGTTCAACGTTACCGTCTCCCTCATGGGGTGACATGTTCGCTGAACCCTTGAGGGGTGTCATCATCCTTGACCACCGACAGCTATTCCCAGAGGTCTATACGATGCATGACAAAAATGGTAAAGTAAAGGCTACCATACTGCCGATGTGACCGTCGCGGCGGTGTGGCGAGCGCATCTGCCTGCTGCTGTGCTCAGGGCACCGGTACTGCTCATCTCCCCTGGGGCGACCGCAGAACAGGGACGCCGGTACGCCTGGCGCTCCCTTTCCCGCGTGGCGCCTGTCCTGAGTCCGCCGCATACTCAGGACAAGCCTGCCGACGGGTCCGCCCCTGCGTTGCCAGCATGCCCTGGTGGGCGGTCACCGGTGGTGTGAAGGACCCGCTCTGGAGGAGCGGACTTGCAACCCACCCTTACCAGCCAGCGATGCTCCCGGGACAGGCCCGCTGGACCCGCTTTGGGGCAGGCCGCTCCTCCACGTGGGGAAGGGGCGCCGATGGGGGCGTCCGGTGTTGCCTGGGGGAGGGAGCACGGAGAGTACGACGAGGCGACGGGAAAGCGAGGACCTGCCATGACGACCGTGCAAGGATTCAACGAGATCCGCCCGGTTACTTCCGTGCTCTATACCCAAAGCACCCGTGTTTCGGGCTCGCTGCGCTCCATCCACTGGCGCTTTTCCGATACGCTCAATGCCCTGGACCAGGACTTTGTCGTGCTCCACGATGCCACCTTCCAGTCCCTGTACGCGGCCAAAGGGGAGGAGGTGGCAGCCTCCTCGCTGCTCCTCCGCCGGGACCGCATCATCCTCGGCATTCCGCATGAAGCCCAAGTCGGGGTAGAACGCTCCCCTGGGCGTCAGGGCCTCCAGATCCAGCGAACGCCGCTCCGGGCGCTGGTCGAAGCCTGGCCGTTCACCCTCGAAGGGACCCTGCACCTGCCCAGCGGCGTGGACCTCTTGCAGCATGTGCATGACCCCCACCGGATGTTCATGCCCATGACGGCGGTCAGTGTGACCTACCAGCCCAGTCCGCTGCTGAGCTTCCAGTCGCCGTTCCTGCTGGTGAACCGCCGCAGCGTCGAAGTCGTGTTGGATGCCTCCCAGGTGGGGAAGCGAGCCGCAGACGATCCCGACGTCGCCAAGCCTGGCGCCGTGGATACCGAACTGAGCGGCGTACGGGCGGCGGAACTGCTGGCCGGCACCTCGGTGTTCAAGCCGGTGAACCTGCCCCAACTGCAAGAGGTCTGCGCCGAGCTGTGCGAGCGCAGCCGGATGAGTCGCCGGTTCGTCCGGGCCGGGGTCGAGGTGTTCCGCCAGGGAGATGTGGGCGATACCCTGTACGTGGTGGAAAGCGGCAAGCTGGAAGTCTATGTGACCGACCCCCGTACCCGTGAAAATCGCCACCTGGCCTATTTTAACCCGGGCGACTTTTTTGGCGAGATGGCGATCTTGGGAGAGGGCCGCCGCACGGCGACGGTCCGGGCGGTCACTGATGCGTCGTTGCTGGCAGTGCATGAGGAGGCCGTACAGCTCTTGATGCGCCGGTTCCCCTCCGCCACCACGGGCATGCTGAGCGTTATGCTGCAACGTCAGGCCGGCCTCGACGCCGTCAGCCGCGCTGCCGGGCACCACGCCTAGTGCTCTGTCAATCCTCCTGTGATGGGTGCCATCCCGCCGCCCTGAAGGGCGGGCCCGCCGTTCACGGCGGCGGTCTCACCCATCAGTTCACGGCTGACAGAACACTAGAGCCTGTGAGGGAC
>JACQUQ010000036.1 GCA_016210175.1 Chloroflexota bacterium
CGGAAATTCGGAAGCCCGTGGTCGTCCGGTTGTTGGGGGTACGGGCTCGGGTGCGCTTCGGTTCGGTGGTCGTCGTGGTTCGTTTGCTCATACCCCCAGTATATCAGGTTATCCGGATAGGCTCTTAGTAGCGCTGGAACAGGCGGCCCCACTCGGTGTGGTGGAGTACGCGCTCTGCTCTGGCCGCGCCGATAAAGCGGTACCAGTAGTGGTTGAAGTACAAGTTGGAGGCCAGGTAGGCCCAGGGGACCACGGGTGAGCGCAGCAGCAGGTTTTCCAGGGGCTTGAGCGGCCCCCAGTAGATGAGCTTCTGCCCGCGCGAGGCGAAGGTCTCCTCTTTGCCGGTGAAGCGCCAGTTGACCCCGGAGATGTCCTCGCCGACGACCTCGATGTGGCGCGGGTCGGCGCAGCCCAGGCCCCGCTCATGGGCCAGGCGCAGAAAGGGGATGCTCAGGGGGTCGAAGCCCATCAGCCGGGCCGCAGTGGCGTCGATGGCCACCTGGTCCGCGCTGGCGAGGATGACGTTCTTCACCACCGGCCGCATGGCCCGCGGGCCGGGGCCGTCTCCGGCGATGGTCCCGTCGGTCACGGCGAAGATGCCGGGGTGGATCTCCTGCTGGATGGTCAGGAGGTCCACCAGGGTCTCGTGGATGACCGAGTGGGTCCAATGGCGCTTGAAGTTCAGCAGCCCGCCGAAGGCGTTCTTCATGGCGCCGGTGATGGTGGTGAAGACATGGGTCTTCACCGTGGGCAGGTGCACGATATTCTTGCCGATGAACAGGCCCGGAATACGGATGCCTTCGGGAAAGATCTGGTCGAGCACCAGCATCTTGCCCCGCGGCTCATAGCGCACCCACTCCACACCGGGGTCGTTGAGGTGGACACTGGGCAGGCCGTAGCGGTCCAGGACCGCCGCGTGCTTGTTGTTCACCTCGCCCTCGTGGGAGTCCACCACCACGGTGCCGTTCTGGGCGGGGATGAGGCTCCCGTACCCCGCCCCATGGAGGGCGCGGATCACGCCTTCGAGCTGCCAGGGGGTGGTCGAGCAGGCGGGATAGTAGTGCTGCCAGGAGATGTTGATCTTCAGCAGGGTTTCGACGTCTTTGGGGAGCGCGCGCTCCACCTCCGCCAGGGTCATGAGGCGGCCGATATCCTCCAGCACCGTCTCGGGCGCGGTGAAAAGCACCGCGACCTTGGCCGTCCCCTTGCCGGGACGTTCCGGGGCCGCCGGCTGCACGCCGGGACCCGGACGGTCGGTCGTGGTCGTCATACCGTCACCCCCAGGTGCTGCGGACTGGCGACGCCGTTGCGGTGCAGGGAGCGGGCCTTCTGGCGCAGCACCCGTCGGACCTTGCGCACAATGTCCGCGGCGGTCAGCCCGTAGAGTCGGAGCAGCTCCGCGGGCTTCCCGGACTGGCCGTAGCGGTCCTGGATGGCGACGATGCCCAGGGGCGTGGGGCGATGCACGCTCAGCACCTGGGCCACCAGGCTGCTCAGGCCCCCGTGCTGGAGGTGCTCTTCCGCCGTCACCACGGCCCCGGTCTGTACGGCGGCCCGGATGATGGCCTTCCTATCCAGCGGCTTGAGGGTCGCCATGTTCAGCACCCGGCACTCCACCCCCTGGTCCGCCAGCAGGTCGGCCGCCACCAGCGCCGCCTGGACCATCACGCCGTTGGCGATGATGGTGGCGTCATCGCCCTCCCGCAGGGTGGCCGCCTTGCCCACGGTGAAGCAGTACCCGGGCTCTGTGACCAGGGGGATCGGCGGGCGACTGGTGCGGATGTAGAACGGCCCTGGGGTGGCGACCGCGGCGGCCACGGCAAGGGCCGTTTCCTGGGCGTCGGCCGGGACCACCACGGTGAAGCCCGGCAGCGCGCACATCAGCGCCAGGTCCTCCACGGCCTGGGCCGACTTGCCATCCTCCCCCACCGTAAGCCCGGCATGGCTGGCGACGATCTTGACGTTGAGCTTCGGCTGGGCAATCCCGACCCGGACCTGGTCGAAGGCCCGGCCCGTGGCGAAGACGGCGAAGGTGGTGGCAAAGGGGATTTTCCCGCAGGTAGCCAGCCCGGCGGCGACGGACATCATATTCTGCTCGGCCACGCCCAACTCGTAGTACCGCTCAGGGTACGCCTGCGCAAACAACGTGCTAAAGGTAGACTTCCCCAGGTCGGCATCAACGACCACCACGTCGGGGTGATCCCGCGCGATCTCGACCAGGGCGCGCCCGTAGGCTTCCCGCGTCGCCATCCCCTGCGCGCGCTGGTGAGCGTCGGTGAACAAGCCGTCAAGAAAGGAAAAGGCTGGCAACGCGTGATCCCCCTTCTGGTGGTTTGCGGTATGCTCCCTGCCGGTGGCGCCGTGGCCCACCGGCCTTGCGGTCGCCCCCGCGTCGCATGCGGTACGGCGCTGGTCGGGGTTAGGCGAGTTCGGCCAGGGCCCCCTCCATCTGTTCCGGTGTCGGGGCGCGACCATGATAATTCGGGTTGTTCTCCATGAAGCTGACGCCTTTGCCCTTGACAGTCTGCGCAATCACCGCAGTGGGACGGCCGATCACCGTCCGGGCCGCAAGCAGCGCCTCCACGACCTGACGCATATCATGCCCATCGACCTCCCACACCTGCCAGCCGAAGGCTCGCCATTTGTCGGCCAGCGCGCCCAGGCTCATCTGCCGCTCCACGAAGTCATCGTTCTGGATACCGTTGCGGTCGATAATCGCAGTGAGGGTGTCGAGACGGTAGTGCGCCGCCGCCATCGCGGCTTCCCAGACCTGCCCTTCCTGGCACTCTCCGTCGCCCAGGAGCACGTAGCTGCGGGAGTCCTTGCCATCCATGCGGGCGGCCAGCTGCACGCCGATAGCGAAGGACAGGCCCTGCCCCAGGGAACCGGCGGACATCTCCACGCCCGGCGTCAGGGTCATGTCGGTGTGGCCCTGGAGACGGCTGGACAGCCGCCGCAGGGTGGGCAGCTCCTCATACGAGAGATAGCCCACCTCCATCAGGGCGGCGTACACAATGGGGGCGGCATGGCCCTTGCTGAGGATGAAGCGGTCCCGGTCGGGCCAGGTGGGGTCCTGGGGATCGTAGCGTAAAATGGGGTAGAAGTAGAGGGCGGTGAGGAGGTCGGCCGCCGAAAGCGACCCACCTGGGTGCCCGCTCCCTGCCTTGGCGATCATCTCCAGGACCGTGCGCCGCAGGTGTCGGGCCAGCCCCGCTAACTGTGCTAACCGTTCCGAGTCCACGTTGCCCCCTTGTTGCTCTGCCCAGCCGTGTTGCTTGCGGATACGCTGCCGACAGGATGCACGCTTTACCGGATGTCCCCCTGCCCTGTGGTATCGGCTTCCATCGCAGCACTTTATTATATGACGTATGAGACCGCATGTCTACACACACGACGGCCTCGATCCGTGCTGGCGCGGCGGCGCCCGCCTAGACCAGCGCTCCGCCCGCGTGCTACAATGTACAGGGATATGCAAGCCACCGCCAGCGGGCGGGCAATCGGGCGAGCGCACTGGCTCCCGCGTCAACGGGGGCGTACCGAGGAGGGGAACACCCGTGGCCATTACCGAAGAGCAAGTGCTGGAGGTACTGCGGGACGTCTATGACCCGGAGATCCCGGTGAACGTGGTGGACCTGGGCCTGGTCTATGGCGTCGAGATTCTTGACGATATGGTCCGCGTGACCATGACCATGACGGCCCCTGGGTGCCCGTTCCACACGCAGCTCTCCATGGACGCCCAGGAGCGGATCATCGCGGGCACCGGCGCCAAGGATGCCGAGGTCGAGATCGTCTGGGACCCGCCCTGGACGCCGGACCGCATCACCGAAGAGGGCCGGGCCTTACTCGGCTGGTTCTAGCGCGCCCCTGCTCACTCGGCAGCCGCGCTGGTTGCGACCCCATACCATCCATCCATACCATACGCCAGCACACACTGGACCTGAGGACCGGGCAACGCCCGGTCCTTCTGGTAGGGCCCAGGCGCCAGCCCGCACTGCCCTGCCCGCCGCTCCGAGCTTTCGCTTTTGTAAGCCCCACCGCACGCATGCCGTTCCGGTGGGGCTTACACGTTTCTCCCTGAGAGGGCGCGCAAGCACCGCGGCCCTCTGGCCGATTCCTACCGCATCAGCAACGAGGACGCACCATGCCCCACATGCCCGGACACCAAGCAGGCCCGAACGCCGATCTGCACAGCGGCCTGGAAGAGTGCATCAATAGCTGCTGGCAGACCCTCTCGTACTGCCTGGACAAGGGCGGCCAGCACGTCCAGGCGAACCATATGCGGCTGCTGATGGACTGCGCCGAGATCTGCGAGACGGCCGACGATTACCTCATGCGCAACTCCGCGATCACCGGCCGCATTACCCCCATCGTGGCCGACGTCTGCGAGCGGACCGCGCAAAGCCTGAACCAGTTCCGCGACGATCCCCAGATGCAGAACTGCGTGGATGCCTGTCAGCGCACCGCTGAGGTCTCTCGCCGCACGCGGATGGCGGCCTGACGCCCCCTCGCCCGCAGTCCCGGAGACTTCTGCCATCTGCCCGCCCCACCCTCCCTTTGTCGGGACCGGTGGAGCGGGCGTTTTTCTTAGAGGTCGCGCGCGCGGCCATCCTGCAACCCCAAAGGAGATCCCATGCCCACCTTTGTTGCCCTGGGGAAGTACACCGACCGGGGAATCACCAACCTGGAAGCGTTCCGGCAGCGTCACCAGGAGGCGGTGAAGCGGGCCGAGGCGCGGGGCGCGAAAATCCTGGGGAGCTACGCCCTGATGGGGCCCTGGGATTTCATGGTCGTCCTGGAGTGCCACGACGCCGCAACCTGCATGCGCGTGCTCACCAAGGAGGCCAGCGGCGGGAACGTCCGCTGTGAGACCTTCGCCGCAGTTCCCATGGAGGAGTTTGCCGAGAAGGTGGCCGAAGCCGCATAAGCGGACACGCCGCTCCTGCCTGAGGAGCCCGACAGACCCCAGCCCGCCCGTAGTTGGCTCACCACGGGCGGGCTCATTTTGCGCTCACGCGCGCTGCACGGACGGAAGGGCAGTCGGGAGGCGCAGTCGGCGCGCCCGGCCGTTACCCCGCGCGCGCCACCGCCGGGGCCGCCAACTCCTCCGTCTCCCGCCGGTAGCGGGCGTACTGCACCAGCACCGCCATAGCCCGCACGGCCCGCTCCGGGTAGAAGTACACCGGCACCCTGGCCCGCTCCAGCATATGACGGCCCCGCTCCACCGCTACCCCGCCCATATACACCACCAGGATGGGCTTGTCCGCGGTGCGGCTGTTGCTGATGATAGTCCGGGCGGTGCGCTCCGGCTCGGTCATGGCCTGGGGCGTCAGCAGCACCAGCACGCAATCCACGCCGGGGTCGGCCACCACCGCGCCCAGGGCCGCATCGTAGCGGTCCGCCTGGGCATCCCCCAGCACGTCCACGGGGTTCTGCACACTGGCCGCCTCGGGCAAGGCCCCGATGAGGAGGCGCTGGGTCTGGGGCAGCAGCGTCGCCAGGCGCAGGCCCACCCGGTCGATGGCGTCCGTCGCCATCACCCCCGGCCCCCCGGCGTTGGTCACCACCGCCACCCGGTCGCCGCGGGGCAGCGGCGAGTAGGCGAAGCACCGGGTGAAATCGAACAGCTCCTCCATGGTCTCGGCGCGCACCACCCCCGTCTGGCGGAAAGCGGCCTCCACCACATAGTCCACGGTCGCCAGGGTGCCGGTGTGCGAGGAGGCGGCCCGAGCCCCGGCCGCGGTCCGCCCCACCTTCATGATGACCAGGGGCTTGTTGCGGGTCAGGCGACGGGCGGCTTCCATGAAGTGGCGCCCGTTGCTGATGCCCTCCAGATAGCCCACGACCACGTTGGTCTCCCGGTCCTCGGCCCAGTACTCCAGCAATTCCGCCTCGGTCACGTCGGCCATGTTCCCCAGGGACACGAACTTGGAGAAGCCCACATCGGTCCACCGGGACCAATCCAGGATGGCCGTCGCCATCGCCCCGGACTGGCTCATGACCGCGACCTCCCAGCGCTCCGGCATGGCCTCCGCGAAGGACGCGTTCAGGGAGTGGAAGGTATCGATGACGCCCAGGCAATTGGGTCCGACCAGCCGGATGCCATAGCGCCGGGCGGTGGCCGCCACCTCCTGCTCCCGCAGCGCACCTTCCGGCCCGGTCTCCTTGAAGCCGGCGCTGATAACGACCGCGGCCCTGGCCCCCTTGCGGCCGCACTCCTCCAGGGCAGCGACCACGAGGGGAGCGGGAACGGCGATCACGGCGAGGTCCACCGGCCCTGGGATCTCCTGGACCGCGGGGTACACCTTCAGGCCCAGGATGGTGCCACCGCGCGGGTTCACGGGGTAAATAGGGCCGGGAAAGCGCTCCCGCAGTAAGTTGTCCATCAGGAAATAGCCCAGCTTCTGCGGGTTGTGGGAGGCGCCGACGACGGCGACGCTCCGGGGGGCAAAGAAGTAGTCCAGGTCGTGACGATTGGGGTGGTCGCGATGGGGATAGGTCATAGCTCCTCTCCCAGGCGGGGGTGCTGCTGGGGCAGGCCGCGCACGCGGGCCTTTGCCCCTCGCCCGCCGCCACTGCGCTGCGGCGCCCGCTCTCCCTGACGCGGCGCGAGGCGTGGCGGTCCTCCCTCACCGGAACCCACAGGGCAACGGCGCACCGGCCATCAGCGGGCGCCCTCCGGCAGCAGCATGCCCTGGAGCGCGCCCACTACGCCCCGGGCCGCGGCCTCCACACCTACCCGCACCGCATTGCGCATGGCGCGGGCGTCGCTGCGCCCGTGGGCGACGATCACCACGCCCTGCATCCCCAGCAGGGGCGCCCCGCCGAACTCGGTGTAGTCCAGCCGCTGGAAGGCCGCCCGCAGGGCAGGCCGGAGCACCAGGGCGGCCAGCCGGTAGTGCCAGCGGCTGGTGACGCTGCTCCGCAGCAGATCCATGAAGACTTCAGCCGCCCCTTCGGCAGTCTTGATAACGATATTGCCGGTGAACCCGTCGGCCACCACCACATCCGCCGCGCCGCGGGGGAGGTCCTTACTCTCCAGGTTGCCCACAAACTCCAGGCCGCTGGCCTTGAGCAGCCCGTGGGTCTCCCGCACCAGGAGGTTGCCCTTGCTCTCCTCCTCGCCGTTGCTGAGCAGCCCCACCCGCGGCCGCGGGACCCGCAGCACCCGCTCGGCGTAGACCGTACCCATGCGGGCGAAGGAGAGGAGGTCGGACGGGCGGCAATCCGGGTTAGCGCCCACATCCAGCAGCAGGAACGGCCCCCGCACGCTGGGCAGGACGGCGCTCAAGGCGGGGCGCTCCACGCCGGGCAGGGTGCCCAGGATGGTGTTGGCCCACAGGAACACCGCACCGGTGTGCCCCGCCGACACGAAGGCCCCGGCGCGGCCCTCCCGCACCAGCCGCAAGCCCATGGCGATGGACGAGCCGTCCTTGCGGCGCAGCGCCAGGGGTGACTCATCCATGCTGATGGCCTCGGCCGCCGGGACGACCGTAATGCGTCGCGCTGCCTCGGGGTAGCGGGCCAGCTCGGTCCGCAGCGCCTCCTCCCGGCCCACCAGCAGCACCTCGCAACCCAGCTCCACCGCCGCGGCCGCCACACCCTGGACCACCGTGGCCACGCCGCGGTCGCCGCCCATACCATCGACTGCCACCGGGAGGGCGTGCCCCGGTGTCCGTGTCGTGCTCATACCCACCTCCGGGCGACCAGGATCAGGCGGTCGCTCTCCGCAGTGTAGGGCTCTAAATCGTAACTGCCGTAGATCCCTTCCAGGCTAAACCCGCAGCGCTCCAACAGCAGCTCCATCTCCGGCAGATAGGCGTAGCGCAGGTCGAAGACCAGGGCCGTGCGGCGGGTCAGCCCCTGGGCGTCGGTCTCGTCGTACACAAAGGTGAGGTGCTGGACCTGCTGCACCGCATCCACGTAGCCGCTGACCAGCTTCATCACGGTGTGGCCCGTGTCGGGGTCAGCGCGCACCCAGTCGAGCACCAGCTCCCGGTCCTGCTCCAGGTAGCGCCCCCCCAGCACGTTGTTGAGGTCAAGGAGCAGCAGCCCGCCGTCGTTCAGGTGCTTCCAGGTGGAGTTCAGCGCCCGGATCTGGTCCTCACGGGTGGTCAGGTGCGCGAAGGTATTGAGGGCGAACAGCGCCATCTCGAACTGCTGCTCCAGGTCGAACTCCCGCATGTCCACCTCGTGGAGAGCCAACCGGCGCGCCGGGACCCCGGCGGCGCGGGCGCGGGCGATGGTCAGCATGGCCGGCGAGCTATCGAGGCCGGTCACGGCGAACCCGGCGCGGGCCAGGTGCAGCGCCACACGGCCGGTCCCCACACCCAACTCCAGGATGGGCTGGCCGGCATGCCGGGCGAAGTTCTCATAAAAGGGCAAGTCGTCCCGCATGGGACTGGTGTCCAGGTCGTAGTACCGCGCAATGGGATCGAAAGCAGTCACCATCTCCCCCTGCGAGACGCAATCCAAACCATCGGTGCTCACCCCAATTATACCGCAGCGGACCGCGGTTGTCGGCGCGGATACCCGTCCCGTCAGGGTCTTTTCTTTTTCCTGGCTTGGCACCACGGTCCGCTCGTCCTGAGAGCGTGTGAGTTTTGGCCTCGCGGCGTTCCCTGAGCCGGTCGAAGGGACGCCGCCGTTCCCTTCGGCTACGCTCAGGACAAGCCTTTCGACAAGCTCAAGGAACGGCTCTGGCTGGATTTGTTCACAAGCTCTGAGCCAGTCGAAGAACGGGCGGACCGCCCGCTCCTGGTTCCCTTCGGCAAGCCTGTCCTGAGGTCATCGAAGGGCTCAGGGCAGGCTTCGGCTCACCATGAGCGGGCTTGACGTTGGCTGCTCGATAACGCAAAGGCCCTGCCCGTCCCGTCCCGGTGCGGGTGCCCCCTATGCTTTTGCAGGGAGGGGGTGGGGCGTCGCTGGGAGGACGAGACCGTGCGCTTCCAGGGGTGCTCGGCCGTCGGCCCCCATGCGCCTCCCTGCTGCGGAGCCACGGCCGGTCACCGCCGTGGGGCCCCCCAGCGAGCGACCGCAGCAGGGAGGCGCATGGGGGCCGGCATAGGCGCAGGACGGGCTGCCCGCCGTGCCGCATGATGCTGGCGCTGCTGCTCCCCCCGCTGCGGTGCTGCCGGTCGCCGCACCGCACCGCTGATCCGCGGCCACGCCTGCCCCCAGCGGTCATTGCAGGCCACGTTGCCCAGCCCCAGCAGCGGGGTGACGTTGGCCCGCGCCCAGTGCCGCCCGCTGCCTTTGAGCCGCGCTGCTACCACCAACTGGTTGGCGCTCTCCACGATGCCGCTGCCCATCGGGTACCCCTGCGCTATGAAGCGGGCGTACGTGATCTGCTCCCGCCGTTGCTCGCAGTAGGCCACCACGCAGTGCGGACAGGCCGGACGCTCCCCCACGGACGCCTCCGCCAGGTCAGTGCTGCGGCTGGTCAGCGCCGCTTCTTCCCGTTCCATCGACCCCCCACCCCACGCAGAAGATGCCGCCCTCCCATGCTACCAGCCCCGCCCGCCCCACGCCAACCCTGCACAATCGTGGGGGGCACCGGTTTGCTCGGGTCTTCGTCCTTACGCGGGAAGAAGTGGGAGGGGGACGGGGTACCGCCTCTGGGGCAGGATCAGGGTGAGCAACCCTGAAACTCCCCCATCTAAAGGACGAAGAGCCGCTGACCGCCAGGGGGCCCCGCCGCGGTCCCACACCCAGCCCGGCAGACCGCTGCGGCTATGTACTTTATCAACAGTAAATAGTTTGCAATGTTCCGGCAACAGCGTACTTGACCATAAACTCCACCTTGCACCATGCGTTCCAAGAGATGATGAGGGTGTTGCTGCATCGCATCCTGGGCTTCAGGACCATCCCCACGCGCCGTAGACCCCTCCGCCCGAGTCGTGGGGGCCAGGTGCCTGTCGACGCCCATGGGCATTCCCGATTCCCCCACCGGGCAGGGCATACGGAGCAAGCATGCCACCGCCGTCCCGGGCTGGTGCTGGCAGGAGACAAGGATGCGGATCGGATCCCTGGACGGCAGTCGTCGGTCCCCTCGCGTCGGTGCGCTCACAGTCGGTTTCCTGGTCACGCTGGTGCTGGCGCTGATGGGTCTGGCGCAGGAGCAGCCTACGGTGCCGCACGCCGGAGCGCCGTCGGCTGCTCCCCTGCCCGCCGGTCAGGTCCCCCACGAGGGCAACGGCGTGGTACCTCCCGCTCCGGGACCGGGGGAGGTGCCGCCGCCGGAGCCGAAGGCGGCGGAGCCTGGGCCCTTCGCGGTGGAGCAGGGCGGGCAGGGGCTCCAGGGTGGCTGGGCGGTGGATGAGCGGGGCAATATCGCGTTCCTCCACTCCCTCTCTTCCCAGTACCCGCTGATGCGGCAGGCCGGCGCGGGCTGGGTGCGGATCAACTTCCGCCTTGGGGCGTGTTTTCCCGATTGGACGTCCGTGGGGTGCAACGGGAAGACTGCCCTCCAGGTCTACGATGAGGTGGTTACCGGCGCGGTGCGCGCCGATCTCCAAGTGCTCGGTCTCCTCTCCAACGAGTCCTGGCACGGCGCGCAACCGTGGACGGCCAACAACGCCGAGCGCACCGGCGGCTCAGGAGATAACGCCTACCTGCGCGACTTCGCTCAGCACGCGGCCGGCGTCCTGGCCGCCCACTTCCGGGGCCGCATTCGGGAGTGGGAGGTCTGGAACGAGCCCAACTGCTGCGGGAGCTTCATGTACCCCTCCAACTTCGCCTGGCTCCTCACCCACTCGTACGCCGCCATCAAGGCGGCCGATCCTGCGGCGCTGGTGATCTCCGGTGGGCTGATTTCGGCCTACCCCGAGGAACCGCTGTTCTCACCCTGTGCGAGCGCGCTGCCCAGCGGGGCGACCTATCTCTGCGCCACCTATGACATGGGCATGACCAACGCCGGCTGGGTACCCGGCGCCTTCCCGTTGGACCACGTCGGCCAGCACCTGTACCTTGACGCATCGGGCGCGACCTCTGGTGCTGAGGTCCGGGCCTATGTGGAAGATATGCGGAACGCCTACCTCAGCTATGAGGGTGCGGATACGGGCAAGCAGACCTATATTACTGAACTCGGCTGGACTACCGCCCGCGTGACGCCCGCGGTCCAGGCTGCGAACCTCCAGACAGCCTATACCACCCTGCGCCAGATGAGCTTCGTGGCGCGCACGTTCTGGTTCAGCATCCAGGACATCCCCGAAGCCGACCTTGCTTTCGGCCTGGTGGACGCCGCCGGCGCGCCGAAGCCCGGATTCCTGGCCTATCAGACCTACGCCACCGCGGCGCGCACGCTTGCCCCGTGACGGGTCGGGTCACTCCTCGCCCATGACCTGGACCACGACCTCCCTGGCGCGGGGGCGCACGTCGCAGTCCACTAGCACCACCTGCTGCCAGGCGCCCAGGGTCATCCGCCCTCCCTCCACCGGGACCACCAGGGAAGGGCCGATGAGGGCCGCGCGCAGGTGGCTGTGGCCGTTCTGGTCGCCCTCCGTCCGGTTGTGGCGGTAGGGCGCCTCCCGCGGCACCAGACGGTCGAGGAGGTCCTTCAGGTCCGCCACCAGGCCAGGCTCGTCCTCGATGGTCGTGAGGCCGGCGGTCGAGCCGGTCACGAACGCCACCACGAGGCCATGCCGCACGCCGGAGGCGGCGACCTCCTGCGCCAGCCGACCGGTCAGGTCGAGGACGTGGTTGTTGCCCTGGGTCTGGCAACGGATGCGCCGGGTAACGATCATCGCGGCTCCTCGCGCCGCGCCGGCGTCTCCCCGCTGCGCTCCTCCTCCAGCGGGGCAGGCGGGATGATGAAGGCCAAGGCGATGTAGAGCACCAGGGCGATGGGCGCGGTCATGGGGAGCGCCACCAGCCCCCCGACCACCCAGACCACCCGCACGATGGTCGGGTCAATGTTGAAGAACTCGGCGATGCCGCCGGCGACTCCGGCGAGCATGCGGTTCTTGTGGGAGCGGTACAGGCGGCGCATCGGCTCACGGCCAGCCTCAGGGCGCATCGGCTCACGGGTCATCTCACCATACCTCCCTATCAGCATTTGGCATCAGGCAGCATACCGCGTCGGCCTTCGCTCGAACTCCGCCTTGCAGGTGTCGGAGCAGAAGTAGGAGACCCTGCCCCCGTGGTGCAGCTCAGCGGCCATGTCCTGGGGGTCGCCCGTCATGTGGCAGACCGGACATGCGACCTGGGCCGGCCGGGGCCGCCGGTCTCCCCGCTGCTCCGGCACCGTTCCCTTGGGCGGTGCCCCCGGCGGGAGCTGCGTCGGCCTCCCACGGCTGACCTCTGCCACCGCACCCGGAGCGGTCGGCGTCTGCTGCGGCCGGAAGCCGGTCAGGCGCAGGGCGTTGGTCACCACCGAGACGGAGGAAAGGGCCATCGCCGCCGCGGCCACGATGGGGCTGAGCAGGACCCCGAAGAAGGGGTACAGCACCCCGGCGGCAATGGGGATGCCCAGGGTATTGTAGATGAAGGCGAAGAACAGGTTCTGCTTGATGTTGCGCATGGTCGCCCGCGAGAGCGCGATGGCGGCCAGCACGCCCTGCACGTCGCCGGAGATGAGGGTGATGTCGCCCGACTCGATAGCCACGTCAGTGCCGGTGCCGATGGCGATGCCCAGGTCGGCCTGGACCAGGGCCGGGGCGTCGTTGATGCCGTCGCCCACCATCGCCACCACCTTGCCTTGCCGCTGCAACTCCTGCACTTTCTGCGCCTTGTGCTCGGGCAGCACCTCGGCCA
>JACQUQ010000034.1 GCA_016210175.1 Chloroflexota bacterium
CCATAGAGCAGGCGCTTGGTGTTGGTCTTCTCGATGAGCGGCCGGAACAGGATGGCCAGGGCCACCCCGCTCAGAGCCCCCAGGTCCTCCACCTTACCCGTGGCCACCTCCGGCGTCCTCGAAATCTCGTGCAAGGCCTCCTTGAGCCGCTTGTAGAACTCGATGCTACTGGAGAGATCCGAGAGCATCTCCAGGTTATGCAGCTCCGCGTCCGGTGAGGGAAAGACGATGGTCTCGTCCACGGCGATGTTCAGCTGGTCGGCCTGGAAGCCCTTGCCCCACGTCCGGGGATGCCCGTGGATCTTGATGATGCGCGAGAGGTTGGACAGGACGAAGTTGATGGACTTGTTCAGACCGAGTACGTCGTCTTCCAGGTCCGAGATGCCCCAGTAGGAGTTGGGCGCCGGCAGGTTCTGGCAGTCCACCACGGGCGGCCAGGGCCAGGGCCACACGGTCTCAGCCACCGTCTGCCACCGCAGCGAGTCCGGCTCACTGACCTGGTCGGTGATGCGCCAGCGTGGGCCGTCCTCCTCGATGAGCTGGCGGAAGTTCTTGGGCCGGCCCCTGTCCTGCTCGTCCGTGAAGTTAAACTGGATGCGGTAGGACCGCACGCGCTCGATGTCGTTGCGGTCCCACCGCGGGAAGATGATCGACGGGTCCAGCACAATCAGCCGGGGGAACTCCCGCAGCGGGTCCACCACCATCTTCAGGAAGGCGTGGCCGGTCACTGCCCCATTCAGGGCGAGCTTGGTCAGGGTGGTCATTTTGCGGTTGGCCTGCCAGGCCCTGGCCAACCACTCCTCGTCCGGAGTGTGGCCGGTCTCATCCAGCTCGAAGCGTAGCTCCTGGCCGAAGAGGAACGATACCCCGGTGTCCACGATGACCCGTGCGTAGTTGGCGATAACGTTGTCGTCGGGCTGCCCAGGCTTCACGCGAAGGGGCTTGGGGTGCTGGCCGTAGTAGGCATTCCAGGCGTTCTGGAATCTCAAGAGGCGCTCCCGCTCCTCCCGGAGCGCTTCGTCCATGAGCATCTGGGCCATCATCCCTGGCATGGTCATCGCCTGGACCTCCTCTCGGGCACGGTCTACCAGATGCTAGGGGCGTACTGCACGGCCCACCGCGGCCCCGCAGCCCACACCGATAGGGCCAGGCCCATCACACAGTCAGTGACCAGGTTTTTGTCCTCCCAGGCGTACCCCTGGAGCTCGTCCACCAACTCCCGCACGAAGGGGAACCGGACCTCCCGCTTTTCCAGGCCGACCTGAAGGTTGGTGAGAAGGTCCAGTTTGCTGCGCTGGGTGAAGACATACCCCTGGGCCACGTCCCGCACTTCGTCCAGCACAGCGTCGCCCACGCCGGTCGCGTCGATGAGCGTCTGGTGACAGCTGTACTGCTGGTGGATCTCCCGGATGCGGGCGGCCACCGTGGGCCAGGGCCGGCGCTGGTACCGCTCAAAGAACACCAGGCGGTAGGGGCGGGACGTGGCATCCAGGACCGCATGGACGGTCCAGTCCTGGGATTTGGCCAGGTCCACGCCCTGGACGTATCGCTTGCCCCGGCGCTTGGCCGGCTCCTCTGGCGGTGGCTCCGGCCATGACCAATCGGCCTCGGCATAGGCTGCTTGGATATCCGCCCACCGGAACACGGCAGTATCATCGTCGGCATACACCCCCTCGACCTCGCGCTGCCACGCTGAGGCGGTCATGCTATCCCGGAGAGAGCGAAGGTACTCGTGGTTGACGTGCGGGTTCTCCCAGGTCGGACCGGTCTGGGCATACACGGCAGGGTCGCCCGCCAGCCCTCGCCAGAACTCACGGTACACCAGACCCGACCGGTTGCGTGGCGTCGTCTGAAGCACGAGCTGGCCGCCGTAGTCGGCCAGCGTAAAGCGGATGGCCTCGTTGATGGTCTGCTCCGAGACATAGTCTGCTTCGGTCACCACGGCCCGATGGAACTTGTGCCCCCGGATGTACACGCCTTCTCTGGCGGTAGACCGGGCCGTGATGAGAGCGCCGTGTTTGAACTTGATGAGCGGGAACGGGCTTTCCCTGGGCTTGCCATCGAGCAGCGCCTCCAGAAGTGGCTGCCGGTAGATGTGCTCAACGCACAGGTCGAAGGGGATGCGGGCCTGGTCCAGGGTGACGGACGCGAAGAGGTGCCGGCTCCTGGGCTGGAATACCGCCTCGTGGAGCGTACGGACCGTCTCGGTTTCGTCCTTCCCCCAGCGGCGTCCGGTCACCAGCACGGCCGTCGAGCGGCGCGGTGCCAAGAGCCAGCGCCGCTGCCCCTCGTGCGGTTCCCACTGCATCCAGGCCCGCGCGAACGTCACCGAGTCACTGGTCTGCTGGACTGCCCTGAGGAGCGAGTCTTTCCAGGATGGCCGCCAGGGCGTCACCAACGTCATGCTCCTGCTTCTGTGGGGCTTCCAGGCCCAGCACCTTGGCCCGGTACTGGAGGAGACCCAAGACACGGTCGATGGCCCACAGATTGCCTGCCCGCACCTTGGGCCAGATGGCCGCGAGGTCGGCATCGGTGCGGGCCAGATCCTCGGCGCCCTTCTCCTCCATGTGGGCGAGCCGTCGGGCCTGCCACTCCTGCCGGACCGCCTTCACATCGGTGGCGACGGTACCCAACGAGACGCCGAGCGCGCGGGCCATCTCCCGCTCGGAGCGCCCCTCCAGCAGCAGTTCAGCGACCCGCGTCCGGCGGGCTTCGATGTCCGCCCGCAGCCTGCCCATGTTCAGCCTCTATGTGTTCAGTTTCCGGCGTCCACACCCGGCCGCAGTCCTCGCACGTGATGGCGTCCATCACGCCCACGGCCTCGCGCCCCCGGTGGCGTATGACCACCCGGCCAGCCACCAACTCGCCCAGGACATTCCCGCATGGGCACTTAATGACGGCCATAGCCTCTCCGCACGAAAAAAGGCCGCCCACTGGCCCGCGAGGGACCGAGATGGGCGGCCGATGGGCCGCGCTCATCTATGAGTGTAGCACATTCTCCGCATCACGCGCATCGCCGCCCGGTACCGCCTCGAGACGGTCGAGGACCTCCACCAGGCGTTCATAGCTCAACAGATAGCGGTGCCCGCCGCGCCGGAGTTCGAGTCGAGGGTCTTCCGTGTCCAGGTCAGCCGCTCGCTGGCGTACTCCAGGCCATCGGGGGGCCGGAGCACGTCCCACGCCAGGAGCCGTCGCTTGTCGCTCATCGTCCCGCGCAGGGTCCACAGCGCGACGCCGGTCGCCGACGGTGACGGATCGAGGGAGAGGAGCATCGCGCACCGCCTTGCTAATTCGTCGTGACGTTATTCGTCTTCACGCCGCAGGGTCAGTTATTGACCCAGACGTGAGGGTCGAAATGAAGTTCGGATCTGGTACCATGAAGGCAGGGACCAACTCCTCTCCAACCACGTCATCCGTTGGCGCGCAGGCCGCCGCTGGCGCGCCGGGGCACGCTACCAGCAAGGCTGGCAGCAGCAGCATAGTGCTGCCGCCCTCGGCGTCACCCCGGGTGCGCTGTGCCAGTGGGTCAAGCGCGGCAGGGATGGGGGCGCTGCCGCGCTGCGACGGCGCCCCGTGCCGGGACCGGTGGCACGGCTGACGGCTGCGCAGTTGGCCCAACTGCCGGGATTGCTCTCCCAGGGTGCTGCGGCTTCCGGCTTCCGGGGCCAGCTCTGGACCCACCCTCGGGTAGCTGCCCTCATCCCGCGAGCGTGCGGGGTGAGCTACACGCCCCGGCAGTGGGCCGGTTGCTGCAGCGCATCGGCTGGACCCGGCCACCGCCCGTGCGCCGGGCTACGCAGCGCAACGCGCCGGCCATTCAGGAGTGGCAGGAGCAGCGCTGGCCTGCGCGAAAAAGGGGGCCGCGGCCGAAGGACGCACCATCGTTTTTGTCGACGCAGCAGGGTGGTACCTGCTGCCTTGCCGGTGCGCCACCTACGCTCCCCGCGGGCAGACCCCGGTGCGGCGGGCGCCCCTGAGCCGGGAGCACCGGTCCGTCATCAGTGGGCGCACCCTCCCGGGCAGGCTGCTGCGGAAGCTGCCGCCGCGAGCCTACCAGGGACCGGACGTGGTGGGTTTCCTGCGGCAGCGGCTACGCCAGATTCCGGGCAAGCTGCGGGTGGTCTGGGACGGTGCGCCCATCCAGTGCGGCCAGGCGGTCAAAGCCTTCCTGGCGGCGGGTGCGGCGGAGCGGCTGCGCCGGGAGCACTTCCCGTGCTATGCCCCGGACGTGAACCCTGATGAGGGCATCTGGCGCCAGCGCAAGGGCGTCCAACGCAAGAACGTGGTCTGCCGGGAGGTGGCGGCCTTGCGTCGTGCGTTGCGTCTGGCCATCGCCCGACTGCGCCACAAGGCCAAGGCCCTGCTGGGCTGCATCAAGCAGCCGGGCTACATTTAGCAATTCAGGTCCGGGTCTATAAATGACCCTACGCCCCACGGTCTGCGGTTGTGGGCCACCGCAGGCCATGCTATACTGGCGGGCGACCCGGTGCTGGCCGCCGGATGTCATTCGGGGCGGATGGGGGTGGAGACGCGGGTGTTACCCCAGAAGGACCAGACCGACAGCGTGTTGCGCGCCCTGCGTGAGCAGGTGCAGCGTCGTGCCGATGACCCGGAGCCTACGCCGGGGCGGCCCGCCCTGCAGTCCTCGCTCCCACCCCTCGGGGATTTCCTCCGCGAGCTGGATGCCCGCTGGCGGATCGCGGTCCCCCCCTTCGGCGGCCACGTGCCCGTGCTCGGTCCCCTCTTGGCCCGTTTCTGGAACCTCTGGAACCGTGCCGCGCCCCGGCTTCCCGTCTTCCAGCAGCAGATCGACTTCAACGCCAGCACCGTCCGGTTCGCCCAGCGGGTCGAGCGGGAGCTTACCGACCTGGGGGCCACCATCGCCGGTCTCCCCCAGGACTCCGGCGAGCGCGACCGCGCCCTCGTCGATCTCCAGCGGGAGGTGGGGGCGCTCCGGGTGCGGCTGCGCCAGCAGCAGCGCCACCTGGAGGAGGCCGAGCGCTTGTTGGCCTCGCTGGAGCAGGAGAGCCGACTGCTGGCCCGCCGGGTGGCGCAGGACCGCCGCCCGGTGTCTCCGCCCGCGGTGGACGGCCCGGCGGCGCCCGCGGTCCCCCGGCCCGAGATCGACTACTACCGCTTCGAGCTGCGCTTCCGGGGGACGCCGGACCAGATACGGGAGCACCAGCGGCAGTATGTGCCCTATTTTGCCGGGGCCGCCGACGTGCTGGACATCGGGTGTGGCCGCGGCGAGTTCCTGGAGTTGCTGCGGGAGGCGGGGGTCTCTTGCCGGGGCGTGGACCTGGACCGCGACATGGTGGCCGCCTGCCACGAGAAGGGACTGGAGGTCGTGGAGGCCGATGCCCTGGCCTACCTGCGGGCGCAGGAGGACGGCAGCCTGGGCGGCGCCTTCACCGCTCAGCTGGTGGAGCACCTGGAGCCGGGCACCCTGGTCGCGCTCATCGATCTGCTGGGGCGCAAGCTCCGCCCCGGCGCTCCCGTAGTCATCGAGACCATCAATCCCCTGTGCCTGCTGGCGGCCAACAGTCACTTCCTACTGGATCTCTCCCACGTGCGGCTGGTCCACCCGGAGACCCTGAAGTTCCTGCTGGAGGGCGCGGGCTTCTCCGCGCTGGACGTGCGGTACACCTCGCCGGTGCCGGAGGAGGTGCAGTTGGAGGGGATGCCCTCCCCCGGTGACGGGGGGCCGCTGGACGCCCTGTGCCGGGTCCACAACCGCAACATGCAGAAGATCAACGGCTTCCTCTACGGCTACCAGGACTACGCGGTGGTCGGCCTCCGGGAGTGAGTGCTGGGTGCTGGGTGCTGAGGACGGGGTGATGGGAGTTGCACGCTTTGAAGACCTGGTGGCCTGGCAAAAGGCGAGAGAACTGACGCGAGCGATTTACCAAGCGACCAGCCTGGGCGATCTTGCACGAGACTTTGGATTGTCACAGCAGATGCAGCGGGCGGCAGTTTCCATCATGTCCAATATCGCAGAGCGCTTCGAGCGTAGCGGCCACGGGGAGTTTCCACACTTCCTGTCCATCGCGAAGGCCTCCTGCGCGGAAGTACGCTCCCAACTTTACGTCGCTTTCGATGTCGGCTACCTGGACCGGCCCCAGTTCGAGGAGCTTCTGACTCGCGCGGAAGAAGTGGGCCGGATCGTAGGCGGACTGCGCTCTGCCGTCGCACGACAACGCCAAGACCGGCGAGGAGATCGTTGACTCAGCACTCAGCACTCAGCACTCAGCACTCCATTGTCATTTGTGCCGCCCAGGTGCCCTTCGTGCGCGGCGGGGCGGAGGAGTTGGTCGCGGGCTTGCGGCAGGCCCTGGCCGCCCGCGGGTACGCGGTGGAGGTGGTGGCGCTGCCCTTCAAGTGGTATCCACCACAGGCGGTGCTCACGCATGCCCTGGCCTGGCGCCTCCTCGACCTTACCGAGGCCAATGGCCGTCCCATTGACCTGGTCATCGCCACCAAGTACCCTTCGTACCTAGTCAAGCACCCGAACAAGATGACCTGGCTGGTACACCAGTTCCGCCAGGCCTACGACCTCTACGGCACCCCCTACGGCGACCTGACCGACGCCCCGGAGCACCGGCGTGTGCGGGAGGCGGTCATCCACATGGACACGATGGCCCTGGGGGAGTCCCGCCGCCGTTTCACCATCTCGGCCAACGTCGGGGAACGCCTGGCCCGCTACAACGGGCTGTCCAGCACCACCCTGTACCCGCCGCCCCGGTTGGACGGCCGGTACCGCTCCGGTGAGTTCGGCGATTACGTGTTCACCATCGGCAGGCTGGAGACCATCAAGCGGGTGGACCTCCTCATCCAGGCCATGTGCGCGGTCCCGTCCGGGATCCGCTGCGTGATTGCGGGCGCCGGCCCCGACCGCTCCCGCCTGGAGGCCCTGGCGGGAGAGTTGGGCGTCGCTGACCGGGTGACCTTCCTGGGCTACGTGGACGACGCGGCGGTGGTGGACCTGTACGCCGGGTGTCTGGCGGCCTACTACGCGCCCTACGATGAGGACTACGGCTACGTCACGGTGGAAGCCTTCAAGTCGGGCAAGCCGGTGGTGACGGCGCGGGACGCCGGGGGCGTCCTGGAGTTCGTGCGAGACGGCGAGACCGGGCGGGTGGTGGACCCCGAACCCGCGTGCATTGCCGAGGCCATCGGGCAGCTGGCGGTCCGCCGCAGGCAGGCCCAGGAGATGGGCGCCGCCGGGGCGGCCCTGGTCCGGGACATCACCTGGGACCGCACCCTGGAGGTCTTGCTCGCCCCATGAAGCTGGCCGTGTTCTCGCCCCTCAACCCGCAGCGCAGCGGCATCTCCGACTACATGGAGGAGCTGCTGCCGCACCTGGCCCGGCGCGCCGAGGTCCACCTGGTCATTGATGACTACCAGCCCGCTACCCCTGCGGTGCGGGAGCGCTTCCCTATCATCAACTACCGGGACTTCCCAGAGCACGACCGCCGCCACCAATACGACCTGGTCCTGTACCAGATGGGCAACAGCCCGGCCCACCGCTACTGCTACCCCTTCCTGAGCCGCTACCCCGGCGTGACCGTGCTGCACGACCTGGTGTTGCACCATCTTATCGCCGGGATGACCCTGGGCCAGGGCGACCCCGGGGGCTACCTCCGGGAGATGGCCTTCGCCTACGGCGCCGAGGGGGAGTCCTTGGCGCGGTCTGTGGTCCGCGCGGAGCGAGAGCCGCCCTTTTTCGCCTATCCGTTGTCGGACCGGGCCGTGCGCGCCAGCCTGGGCGTCATCGCCCACAGCGCCTACGTGGTCAACGCCGTGCAGTGGCGCTGCCCGGAGGTCCCGGCGGTGCGGGTCCCGATGGGCATTCCCCTGCCGCCGGTGCGGGATGCGGCGTCCCTGCGGGAGCAGTTGGGGCTGCCGGAGGACGCCTTCGTGGTGGCCTCCTTCGGCGAAGCCTCGCCCCACAAGCGCCTCCCCGAGGCGGTACGGGCCTTCGCGGCCCTGCATCGCAACTATCCCGGCGCGCGGTACGTCATGGTGGGAAACCGGGTGCCGGCCCTGGACCTGGATGCCCTGGTCGCCTCCCTGGGCATCGCCGAGGCGGTGCGGGTGACGGGCTACGTGACCCGTGACGAGTTCGACGCCTACCTCCAGGCTGCGGATGTGTGCATCAACCTGCGCTACCCCACCGCGGGCGAGACCTCGGCCTCGGCGCTGCGGTGCATGGCGGCGGGCAAGCCGGTGCTGGTGTCCGATGTGGGCGCCAACCGGGAGCTTCCGGAAGGGGTGTGTCTCAAGGTGCCGGTGGATGCCGGGGAGCAGGAGGCCATCATCTCGGCCCTGGAACGCCTGCGGGAGGACCGGGCAGAACGCCGCACCCTGGGCGAGCGTGCATGGGAGTACGTGGCGACGCACCACACCCTGGAGGGGGCCGCGGCGGGCTACCTGCGCTTCGCCCGGCAGATCCTGAGCGGGACGGCCGTGCCCGCGTCGTGGGAGCCGATGGAGCGTCCTCAGGGCGCGGGCGTGTTGGCCGCGGCCGCCGGGGAACTGGCAGCCCTGGGGGTGGACGGCGCGGATACCGCCCTGCTGCGGGAGGTCGCGACCGCCCTCCGGGACATCGGGATGAGGACTGAGGACTGAGGACTGGGGGATGAGTTCCCTCACCCCCGCAGAGGGTTCAAGGGCGGACAGGTTTTGGCGCAGGGTGAGGACTGGTAGCTCCCTCTCCCTGTGGGAGAGGGTCGGGGTGAGGGTTCGGCTCGGTGTTACCCCTCACCCTAGTGTTCTGTCAGCCGTGAACTGATGGGTGAGACTGCCGCCGTGAACGGCGGGCCCGCCCTTCAGGGCGGCGGGGTGGAACCCATCAAAGCAGGATTGACAGACTACTAGCCCTCTCCCCCCGGTGGGGAAAAGGCCAGGATCGGGGGCGGAACGCTGCTCGCCGACCTCTTCTTATGGAAAGGGGGTAGCCGATGACCATCCACTCAGTGCCGCGAGCGCCCCGACAGGTCGCGCCCGCCACGGACATCGCCTACTCCATCGTGGTGCCGGTCTACAACGAAGAGGAGAACATCGCGCTGCTGCACCAGGCCATCCAGGGGGCGGCGGACTCCCTTCCCGGCAGCTACGAGGTCATCTACGTGGACGACGGCAGCAGGGACGGCAGCTTTGCCCGCCTGGAAGCCCTGGCCGCAGGGGACCCGCGGGTGAAGGTGGTGCAGTTCCGCCGCAACTTCGGCCAGACCGCCGCCATCGCCGCGGGCATTGAACACGCCACGGGCGACATCCTCATCTTCATGGACGCCGACCTCCAGAACGACCCGGCCGATATCCCGCTCCTGCTGGCGAAGCTGGAGGAAGGCTACGATGTGGTAAGCGGTTGGCGCATCAAGCGGCAGGACGCGTTCTGGACGCGTAAGGTGCCGTCGTGGGCCGCTAACCGGCTCATCTCCGCCATCACCGGGGTCCACCTGCACGACTACGGGTGCAGCCTCAAGGCCTACCGGCGCGAGGTCATCCAGCAGGTGAACCTCTACGGCGAGATGCACCGCTTCGTCCCGGTGTACGCCGCCTGGGTGGGGGCGCGCATCGCCGAAGTTCCGGTGAACCACCGCCCCCGGCTGCGGGGGACGTCCAAGTACGGGCTGTCCCGGACCTTCAAGGTGGCGCTGGACCTGCTCACGGCCAAGTTCCTGTCCAGCTACTTCACCAAGCCCATCTACGTGTTCGGCGGCGTCGGGCTGTTCCTGCTGGCCCTGTCGGTGCTGGCTATCCTGCTGGCCCTGTTCCAGAAGTTTGCCTACGGGGTGTCCTTGATCCAGACGCCGCTGCCGGTGCTGGCGGGGGTGCTCCTCTCGACGGGGCTGATCGCCATCCTCCAGGGGCTGGC
>JACQUQ010000037.1 GCA_016210175.1 Chloroflexota bacterium
GCGGGGGACGGCGTCAGGTCTGGGGACATTTCTGCCCCGTTTCCGACTGCCCTCGCGCAGTTTCTGAGACGTTTTCGGCATGGGCAACGGGTAGGGGCGCATGGCCATGCGCCCCTACCACCGCCCGATTCCCTACGACCTCCCCTGGATCGTGCCCTAGGCTCGCGGGACCGCGCCCAACTCCCGGCTCAGGTAGGCCAGGATGTCCTGGCGGGCGGCGGCGACCTCGGTGCTGGTCAGGGTGCGCACCGGCGACTGGTACGTGACCGAGTAGGCCAGCGACTTCTTGCCCGCGGGGACCGGCGGGCCGGTGTACACGTCGAACAGGACCGCGTCGGTGACCAGCGGGTTGCGCAGGATCCCCCGGCGCACGGCGTCGGCGGGGGTATCCAGGTCCACGATCAGGGCCAGGTCTTCCACCACGCCGGGGAAGCGTCCCAGGGGCGCGTAGCGGCGCAGCCGCCCCACGAAGGGCAGCAGCGCGGCTAGATCCACCTCCAGCACTTCCACCGGGCGCAATTCCAGGTCAAAGCGCTCGGCCACCTCCGGGTGTAGCTCCCCCAGATGGCCCACCAGGGTGCCCTCCACCAGGATGCGAGCGGTGCGTCCAGGGTGCAGGTTGGCGTCCGCCCCCGACTCGAAGGCCGGGGCCACGCCCAGCCGGTCGAACATGGCTTCTACCACGCCCTTGAGGTCGTAGTAGTCCACCGGATCCGGCTGCGTGAGCCAGGTGTGGGGCGCACGGGCGCCCGCCAGCGCAGCCACCAGGGTCTCCCGCTCCTCCGGCAGCCCGCCGTCCCGCGGCAGGTACACCCGTCCCACCTCGAACAGCCGCAGCCCGGCCGCGTTGCGCTGGTTGGCGGCCAGGGCGGTCAGCAAGCTGCCCCGCAGGGTGGTGCGCAAGTGCTCCTGCTCCGCGGACATGGGGTTGGCAACCCGCAGCGGGGTGATCTCCGCTGCCGGGAGGGGCTCCAGCTTGCGCAGGCTCGCCAGGCTCACCAGGGAGTAGGTGATAATCTCTTGGAGGCCCAGGCCGGCGAGCAGGTCTTTCACCGCGTCCTTCAGCTCGCGCAGCGGGTCCCGGCGCAGGGGCGGCACCTGGCCTGCGATGGGCTGGGCCGGGATGTCCTCGTAGCCGATGATGCGGGCCAGCTCCTCGGCCACGTCTTCGGGGATGGCGACGTCAATGCGCCAGGGGGGCGGCGTGACCTGGTAGACATACCCGTGGTCTCGCGCGCCGTCCACCGGCTCCATGGAGAAGCCCAGGGCGGTGAGGGTCTCAGTGACCTGCTCTCGCGTATAGTCGATGCCCAGAATGCGGTGCATGCGCTCCTGGACCACCCGCACTGTGGGCCGGGGCGTGCGGCCGGGGTAGACGTCCACCATCCCCTGGGCGGCCCGGCCCCCCGCCAGTTGCAGCATGAGCTGGACCGCCCGGCGGGCGGCCTCGTCGGGGATCTCCGGGCTGAGGCCCTTATCGAAGCGCAGCGACGCCTCACTGCGCAGGCCCAGCCGGGTGGAGGTGCGGCGGATGCTGCGGTGGTCGAAGCTGGCCGACTCCAGCAGGACGGTGGTAGTCGCCGCGGAGACCTCGCTCTCCAGGCCGCCCATCACCCCGGCCAGGGCCACCGGCCCGGCCCCGTCGCAGATGAGGAGCATGTCGGGGTCCAGGGTGCGAGCTACGCCGTCCAGGGTGGTCAGGGTCTCCCCCGGCCGGGCGCGGCTTACCACGATGCGGCGGTCCCGGATGCGGTCGTAGTCGAAGGCGTGCAGGGGCTGGCCGTACTCCAGCATCACGTAGTTGGTGATGTCCACCACGTTGTTGATGGGGCGCATCCCCGCGGCCTCCAGGCGCTCCTGCATCCAGCGGGGCGAGGGGCCGATGCGCACCCCCTCGATGATGCTGGCGGTGTAGCGGGGGCACAACTCCGGGTCGTCGATGGCGACGGCCACATACCGGTCCGCCGGCTCCGCGGTCTCGGGGTAGGACAGGTCAGGCTCCCGGACAGGCGTACGGGAGAGCGCGCCCACCTCCCGCGCGACGCCGAGCATGGAGAGGCAGTCGGGCCGGTTGGGGGTCACGTCCAGGTCCAGGATGGTATCTCCCAGGTACGAGCGCAGCGGCTGGCCCACGGGGGCGCTGGGGTCTAGGATAAGGATGCCCTCGTGCTCCTCCGACAGGCCCAGTTCGCGGGGCGAGCACAGCATGCCCTCGGAGACCACGCCCCGGATCTTGGCCGCCTTGAGGGTCATGGTCTCGCCGGTGGAGGCATCTTTGAGCACGGCCCCCACCTGGGCCAGGGGGACCTTCTGGCCCTCCTGGATGTTGGGCGCGCCGCACACCACCGTCTTTTCCTGGTCGCCGCCCAGGGTAACGGTGGCCAGGCGCAGGCGGTCGGCGTTGGGATGGGGCTCGATGCGGGTGATCTGGGCCACCCGAACGTGCTCGTCCCAGGTGACCCCCACGGTGCGGATGCCGCCCACCTCGGTGCCGGACAGGGTGAGCCGGTGGGCCAGGTCCTCGACCGAGGGCGGCAGGTCAACATAGTCGCGCAGCCAGCGCAGGGAGACGCGCATCACGGGCATAGGTGGTTACCTCATTCTTGGGGCTGTGAGACCTGTGGAATGTATAAATTCTGATTTTTGATCCAATCTGTGATGATTTCCTTATAAGGTAGTTTTATTGTATAAGTTCCATTATCTTCTAGAATAAAATCTTCTTTGTTTCCCCGGCGCATTTTAAAGCCCGCGCGTGCTGCTGCCAGTGTATAACCGGTAATGTCTCGTGCTTGAATGTCAGGTATTAAAGTAGCTACTTGCTGCATAGTATGAATGACGTTTTTCCTTGGAAGAGGAACAATCTCTGAGAGGGCAAGCGATGTTAACAGCGCACGCTGGAATCCTGTACAGGCATTCAAGAATTCTCTGAGCACGACGGGATTCCACGGTTCTTCCCCAAGAAATTGCGGTTCCTCTGCTTGCTCTCCTTCTTCTCCAGTAATACGATTCAATTCGGCAATTTCCAAAACTAGATCGATGAACGAGCCGATGTTCACGCTCTCTATCGGCAATAAAATCGCTTGCACTTTTGTACTTCCCGCGCCAGAACCACCAACTTTGTCAAGGTCATCCTTCAGCTTCCAGAGCTTCAAGAGATCTCCGAAGGTCACTACTCTTAGTACATTCCTATGTTCACTGCCCTTTATTTGATCGATAATCGGTCGAAGGTCTCCTCTGCCAATTACATAAAGCCCAAAAACCTGTTGCGCTGGCAAGTTCCTTTCAGCGGCAAAACGGTCAAGATACCCGCCTAACTGCCCGACGCTCTCTATTGGCCAGGTTGATGTCTTGACTTCGAGCAGGAGAATCTCTCCCGATGCACGCTTCCACATGCCATCAAACGCCACGTCGGTCGTACTTCCTGCATACCTCCCATACTCAATCTCGAAGCCCAGGCGTTTACCAATACTAATGACAATGTCTTGAAGTGCATTATAATAGATTCTCGCGGAAGCACCACCATTTTGAGCACACTCTGAGAGCCAGCGTTCGTAGTCTTCTTTGGTCCATTCATCCTGTTCTATGAACTGTCGGAACCGGTCTTTCTCGTTGCCGTGGTCGGAAAGATGACTCCCCAGGAGCAAGAGTACATGGTCTATGGAGAGTGTCACCGTATGCCTCCTCGCTGGGGCGCCGGGCAAGTCCCGATGTACAATTGGGAGCACTACCTGGCCCCACCCTCTCCGGACCAGGGCAACCGGGTGTACGATCGTACAATTGGGAGTACTACCTGTGGGAGCACTACCTGGCTGTCACCCTGAGCGCCAGCGAAGGGTCCGTACTCCAGGGTACGGATGCTTCGCTGCGCTCAGCATGACATTACCGAGGCCAATGCGCTCGGCGACGTACTGTGCGGGCAGGCCCGAACACCTCGCGGCGTACCTCCTCATGGGGGATGAGCCGCTCCCCGGCTGCGATGCGGGCCTCGGCCTCCTGAATGGCCGCAAGCTCCTCTGGAGTCGCAGGCTCCTCCGGTGCGGTCAGGAGCGCTCGGAGCACGGGGTCGCGTCGGGCGCACAGGTCCTCCAGCAGGCGCTGTGCCGCGAGCACGTCCTCCTCCGGCAGTTCCTCAACAAGCTGGTGCAACCGTTCCTTGGCGGTCATGTCTGGCCTCTCTCGATAGGTCTCACCCCATCGTACCACGGTGGTGATATGCCCGCCGTGCGGGCGCGTTCACCGCCACAGCCCGCTAGAACTGCCGCAGGAAGCGGATATCGTTGGCGTAGAACAGGCGGATGTCGTCGATGCCGTAGCGCAGCATGGCCACCCGCTCCGGCCCCATGCCGAAGGCGAAGCCGGTGTACTCCACCGGGTCGTAGTTCACCCGCTCCAGCACCTTGGGGTGGACCATCCCGGCGCCCATGATCTCGATCCAGCCCGCATCGCGGCAGATGTTGCAGCCCATCCCGTTGCAGCCGAAGCAGTCGATGGACACCTCGACCCCCGGCTCCACGAAGGGGAAGTAGTCGCAGCGGAAGCGCACCCGCCGGTTCTGGCCGAACATGCGCCGAGCGAACTCCGCCAGCACCCCCTTCAGGTCGGCCATCGTCATGGCGCGGTCCACTGCCAGCCCTTCGATCTGGTAGAAGATGGACTCGTGGGTGGCGTCGGTGGCCTCGTAGCGGTAGCAGCGGCCCGGCACCACCACCCGCACCGGAGGCCGGGTCTGCTCCATCACCCGAATTTGCATGGGCGAGGTGTGGGTCCGCAGCAGCACGTTGCGCTCGCCCTCGCCGGTGTCGATCCAGAAGGTATCCCACATCTCGCGGGCCGGGTGCTCCGGCGGGATGTTCAGCGCCTCGAAGTTGTAGTAGTCCAGCTCCACCTCGGGGCCTTCCACCACCTGGAAGCCCAGCTGCTGGAAGGTGCCGCAGATCTCCCGCACCACCTGGGTGATGGGGTGCAGCCGCCCCAGGGGCACCGGGCGCCCCGGCAGGGTCACGTCGATGCGCCCCTGCTCCAGCTCCCGCGCCAACTCGGTCTGGCGCAGCGCCGCTTCCTTCTCCTCCAGCAGGGCCTCCAGGCGGCGCTTCACCTCGTTGGCCTGCGCGCCGACCGTCCTGCGCTCTTCGATGGGCAGGGATCCCAGGCCGCGCAGCACTTGCGTCAGGCGGCCGGAGCGCCCCAGGTAGGCCACGCGCCACTCCTCCAAGCTGCGGACGTCGGTCATGGCGCGCAACTCGGCGACGGCCTGGGCTTCGATCCCAGTCAACTGATCTTGCATGGTGGTCGTCCTCTCGCGGTTCACCCCGCACGTGCGTGGGGCGGAGCTCAAGCAGGGGGTCGTGTTAGCGTGTGGAGTGGTGTCGCTCGCTCCCTCCCGAAGGAGGGAAGAGCGGGAAGAAAAACTGGAGAGGAGGTGAAACGATCAGCATGATCATCCGTAATATTCTAGCGAAGGCTCCTGTGGGCGCGGCCGCTGCGCGACCGCACCCGGCCAGCGGCATTATAGGGGAAGAACCCAGGCGTGGTCAAGGTCGCCAGCCCCAGGGAGCTGGTGGCGGGCGTGCTCACCACCAACGGGAGCAGCGAGGCGCTGGCCCGGACCCGCGGACGCCCCCGGCCCGGAGTGATGGCGTCTTGCCTGGATCCCCGCCACCGAGTAGAATGGCAACGCTGCATAGAGGGCGGTATTGGGCGGTACTGAAGGGACGAAGGGAGGAGATGCCCTCGGAGGGAGCGACGCGAGCAACGTGAGGGGATATCGACGTCTTGTGCGGGCGTGTGGCTGGCGAACCATGGTCCTCGTGGTTGGCCTCCTGGCCATCCTGGTCCCGGCGCTCCCGTTGCCCCGGTCGGCCACGGCGGGGGTGAACTCCTGGTCGCCCATGACCCTGCCCTATGCGATGAACATCACCACGCTGGCGGTTTCCCCAGCCTACCCGTGCGACCGGACGGTCTTCATGGGCACGGACGGACACGGGGTCTTCCGCAGCACCGACATCAGTGTGGATAGCACGTGGCTCCCGGTCAACACCGGCCTCTCCGACCTGGGTATCCTGGCCCTCGCCATCTCGCCCAACTACGGCCGGTGCGACCGCCTCACCGACCAGGGCGACCGTACCCTGTTCGTCGCCACCCGCTCCGGGGTCTTCCGCTCCCGCAACGGCGGCGCCTCCTGGGAGCCACGGAACGACGGCTTGCCCGCCAATCTGGTCGTGCAGGCCCTGGCGATCTCCCCCAACTATAGCTCCGATGGCACGGTCTTCGCCGGGTTCGACGGGAGCCTCTACCGCTCCACGGACCGGGGCGAGTCATGGCTCCGCTTCGACGCGGGCCTCTCGGACCGCACCATTCAAGCCTTTGCTCCCTCCGCGAACTTCGCCAACGACAATACCCTGTTCTTAGGCACCCGGTTCAGCGGCGTCTACCGCATCACCGCGACACTGCAAACCCCCAGTGCGCCACCGCCGCCGCCCGCGGCGCCGCCCAGCGAGGGCGGCGGGAACCTCCCCTTGCCGCGGCGCAGCGGCGCCGTGACCGTCCAGCAGGCCATCGTGGTTGAGCCCCCGACCCCAGATGCCACCGCCATACGCCCGGCCACTGTGGGGGACACCGGCGGCGACCGCCGGATCATGCAGACCGGACCCAGCCTGGGGTTCACCCTGCTGGCGGGACATACTCCCGACGGTCAGATCTATCACACCGTGCCCGGCCCGGTGCCCCTCCAGATGTTCCTGACCAATACCGGGGACACCAACCTGACCAATATCGTGGCGATCCTCGATGTGGCGGGCAATGACAATCCAGGGTGTACGGACAACCCCGAGACGGATGCCGACGAAACCACCGATGACGTGGTCGTGGCGCAGGTGCCCTTCCTGGTCCCTGGACAGAGCGTCGAACTGACCACGACGATGATCATCCGCCCGGCGAACGAAACTGCCGCCCGGGGGACGGACGTGACGTTCCCGCTCACACGTGTGCAGGCGTGTACGGTGGCCAGCGGTGGGGTGTTCGCCTCCGATGACGCCCTGGTGCAGTTGGTGGTATGGCAATCGATCACCCCCAGCGGATCGGCCCTCTCCAACCTGTGGGTGACGTCCTTCGCCGTCTCGCCTTTCTACGCCAATGACCAGACCATCTTCGCCGGGACCGCCTACGGCGGGCTCTACCGCTCCACCAACGCGGCGACGGCCAGGCCCACCTGGGAGCTGGTCAACCAGGGGTTGGACCCGACCTTCACCTGGGTGCGGGCCATTACCCTCTCGCCCCGCTACCCCTTCGACCGGACCATCTGGGTGGGCACCGAAAACGGGGTCTTCCGGGGCATCGAGGCCGCGCCCGGCGGGCCGATAAGCTGGGTGCCCATGAGCCGGGGCCTGGTCGCGCCGGATGTGCGGGCGCTGGGGATCTCCCCCGATTACGGCCGCGACCGGGTCCTGTTCGCCGGGGTCTACGGCGCCGACGTCTACCGCATCACGGCCACGGCCGATGATGTCCCCTGGCAGCCCTACCGCCGCACCCTCAGCGGGCTGTGGTCCTGGTCGCTGGCGCTGACCCAGGAAGGGGTGCTGTTGAACGGCACCTGGGGCCGCAGCGTGGGCCGGATGGTGCTGCCTACCGGCTCCGACTGGAGCTATGCCCAGCCGGGGCTCCCCGGCGATGCCGAGGTCACGGCCCTGGAGGTGTCTCCCGGCTATTGCAGCGGCGCTACCGTGTTTGCCGGCACCTGGGCCCACGGGCTATTCCGCTCGCGCGATGCCGGGGCCTCGTGGACCGCCACCAACTACTCGGTCACGCAGGGGCCGATTCGGGATGTTGCCATCGCCCCCAGCTACGAGCGGGGGCACACGCTGGCGGTAGCGGTCTGGGGTGGGGGCGTACTGCTCTCCCACGATGATGGGGTGTCGTGGTCCCCCTTGAACGCCGGCCTCCCGGACCTGAGGGTACGGTCGCTCGCCTTCTCACCGGGCTACCCGGCGGACCAGACCCTCTATGCCGGGACCGACGGCGCCGGGCTGTTCCGCTACGATGCTGGGCAGGGGCGCTGGGTACCGGTGGGCGCGGGCCTGCCCGGCAACGCGGTGATGGCCGTGGCGCTGTCGCCCCAGTTCTTGAGCGACGGCACGGTGCTGGCGGGGACCTGGGGTGGGGGCGTCTTTATCTCGCACGACCGGGGCGCCAACTGGAGCCCGGCGGTATCCCAGCCCAACCTTTTCGTGCGTGCCCTGGCCTTCTCGCCCGACTACACCAGGGATGGCACCGTCTACGCCGGAACGAACCGCGGCCTGTACCAGTCCAGCGACCGGGGCCGGTACTGGCAGTTGGTGGGGGCCGCGAGCGAGCAGATTACCGGGGTCGATATCACCGATGTGGCCGTCACCATGACCGTGCCCCGCACCGTCTTCGTGAGCACCGGCGGCCGGGGGGTCTGGCAGTACACCGATACCGCGGCGACCCGCTATCAGGCTCAGGCTGCCTATCAGACCAGCCAGCTCATCTACCGGGCCTTCGTGCCGGCCGTCGCCAAGGGTCGGCCTAGGAACGGATGCTAAGAGCGCCGCACCAATTCCTTCCTCCCCCGCGCGCAAACGCCGGCAAAGCGCGCGCAAGCACTTGCGCTGGGGAGAGCGGGACGTTATACTCTTGCCAATTTACCATGCACACCGGCGCGTCCTGCAATCCATCTCTCTGGAGCAATACGTAGCGCACGCTCAGGGGAGGTCATAGGGAATCGGGCGGTGGTAGGGGCGCATGGCCATGCGCCCCTACCGGTTGCCTCCCATCCTTGGTACGCGCTCGGCGCCTGCGCCAGCGCGGGCCGCCCCTGCC
>JACQUQ010000039.1 GCA_016210175.1 Chloroflexota bacterium
GAAAAGGGGCAACCTGCTGCAACAAAAGGGGCAATCCAGCGCGGAGAAAAGGGGCAAAATCCGGCAGAAAAGGGGCAAAATCCGGCAGAAAAGGGGCAAACGTTTGCCCCCAGAACCGTCAAACTAGAACCGTCAGATCTAGAACCGTCAGTAGAACCGTCAGAGAGTGTGACGCCGCCGACAAAGCGGCGGCGTGCTCTGCCGGCGGAGCCATCTGTCTCCGCCGAGTTCGTTGAGCGGATGTCCGAGAAATACGCCGACAGCCTGCCCCGAGCAACCATCGCTGAGGAAATCCACGCCGCATTGAGCCACAAAAATGCGAAGAAGTGGACCAACACCGAGTTGTACGTTCAGCGGTGGCTCAACCGTGAGGTAGAGCGTCACCAGGCCAACGCCCAGGCCCCGCCGTCCCAGAACAGACGGCGACCTACCCAGCAGTCGCCACCGAAGGACCCGCGCTCGTCGTTGCAGGGGCCGTATAGCCATCTCATCAAGCACTAGATCATCTTGGCGAGTATCAGCCCGGCAGTAAGCAGCGTAGTCACAAGCAGGGAGCGAGGACGTGAAACTCTACCAACTGACGGAGGCGTACCAGCGCCTCCTGGAGGCTAACGAGGACGGCGAGTTCGCGGCCGCCCTGGAGGCCTTGGCGGAGGAGTTCGACCAGCGGGCCGAGGGGTTGGCGAAGGTTATCCGGGCCCTGGAAGGGGAGGCCGACGTGTTCGACACCGAGGCTAAGCGGCTGCTGGAGCACGCCAGGAGCCGGCACAACCGGGCCGAGCACTTGAAAGAGTACCTGCGTCAGCAGATGGAGGCCCTCGGTAAGGGCCAGGTCAAGGGCACGCTCTTCACGGTGAGTCTTCAGGCCAGCCCGCCGCGGTGTGAGGTGGTCGATGCCGCCGTCGTCCCGGACCAGTACCAGGTTGTGATACCGGCGACGGTGCGGGTGGACGCGAAAGCCATCATCGAGTACTGGCGAGAAACGGGCGAGCAGGTTCCTGGGGCAGTCGTGAGCCAGGGGAAACACGTGAGAATTCGGTGAGGAAGTCGGAGGGTAATATGACCTACCAGCCACCCGAAAAGCGAGAGCTGCGAGCGTGTTCCTGGAGCGAGGGCGTCTGGCACCTGTTCCGGGCACAACCGCTGGGCACCCTGTGCGGCCTGACGATCGCGAATGGCTACCATACCCGTTGGCGCGGGGCCAACACGTGCGCGGCGTGCGAACAGGCATTGAGATTGAGGAGGAGATCGTGAGCGAACCGACCTTTGCAGAGTGGGCCATCCTGGAACTCATGGGGCATCGCCGCCTCGGTGGTTTTGTCACCGAGCAGCAAATTGGCGGTGCATCATTCCTGCGCATTGACGTGCCGGGCGCTGACGGTGAGCCGGTGGCCACCCAGTTTTACGCGCCGGCGGCGGTCTACTGCATTACCCCGACCACCGAGGCGATGGCCAGGGCGGTGGCCGCGACTAACCGACCCGCGCCGGTGCAGCGCTGGGAACTGCCTGCGCTCCAGGAGGCGGGCAGTGATGACGAGGACCTGGACGAACGGGATATGCCCTTCTAGCGCAAGGCGGTGCGTCATGTTGCTCCTCTCCCTCGATCCGTCACCGTCGGCGACCGGCGTCGCGCTGTGGACCCTGCGCGGGGCCATGAGCGACAAGCGCCGGCTGCTGGCGTGGGATGTGCTCCGGCCTCCTGACGGCTTGGAGTACGCCAGCGAGCGGCTGACCTGGACACGCCTGGGGATTGATCACTGGCTTGGAGAGCGCCAGGCCGACCCCTCGGAGGTGGCGTGTGAGTGGCTCCAGGGGCACGCCGTCCGCCCGGCGCCGGAGCTCGATGCACTGGTCAAGGAGCTGCGGCATTGGGCGAGTATCCGGGGCGCCAGGTGGGTGACGTACAACCCGGCGCAATGGCGGTCGGGAGTGGGCGGCACACAGAAGAGCGATACCGCCGTCTATCTCTATCACTACCTGGCCTGGCCGGGAGGCAACCGGCCCGCCTTCGACAAGATCGGGCTCAACGCCTACGACGCCATCGGGATCGGGCTCTATCATCTGGCGATGCGACGGTTCGGCGGGACGCAGCCCAAGGTCTCGCTCGGGCAGGCACGGCGGACGCCGGCACGAAAGGGGGCGCGGTGACACCTCAAGAGTTTCGCGAGTGGGCTGCTGAGCACATCTACGGCTGGCAGTGGCTCGACCCTCCAGCGGGGCCAGTGGGGGAGGCGGAACGGCGGCTGTGCCCGCCGGGCCAGCCCTGGGCCGCGGCCGGCTACGAGCTGCCGGACCCGATCCAACAGTGGGCCGACTGCTGGGCGCTCCTCGGCAACATGCAGCAGGAGAGATGGGACTGGGTGTTGTCGGGAGGTCCCGAGGCCAAACCGATGACAGTGTTCCGCCGAGGACCTGCTTATCAGGGATATGTGGGTGTGGCGTCGGACCTCAAGCTCGCGGTGTGCATTGCGGCGTACCGCGCTATTGAGTCCGGCCGGGCGCACGCACAGCAGGAGACCAGCGCGTGAGGTATCTCAAGCCCGCTACGGTGCCATGTCCTATCACTGGCTGTGAGGAGAGGCAGATGGTCCGGGCGCCGCTCTGCCGGCGCCACTGGCGCCTCGTGCCGAAGCTGCTGCGGGACCCGGTGCTCGCCAGCTATCGGCCGAACCGGGTGCGGCCGGCGCCGGCGTGGGTCCGGGCGGCCACGGCAGCAATCCGCTACGTCAGGTCCCGCGTGGAGGAGAACGCCCGGATACGAGGAGGGTAGGGAATGGCCGCACTGAGAGGCGTATCGTACGAAGAGGCGGCCCGGCGCGTCCGTAACCACTGTTGTGCTAAGTGCGGGAGCACGCTTACGGTCATGAGCACTGGCCTGAACTCGCGTTAGACTTACTTGGTGTATGACGTGGTGTGCGGCGCCCACTGGGAGCATGGGGTCCAAGCCGTGGTCTGGCCAGGTAAGCGAACGGCGTCAGGATGAGCGGGTCCGGCTGATGTTCGCTTGATGCGGAGAATGTGCTACACTCGTGAATGAGCGCGGCCCATCGGTCGCCCATCTCGGTTCCTCGCGGGCCAGTGGGCGGCCTTTTTCGTGCGGAGAGGCTATGGCCGTCATTAAGTGCCCATGCGGCAACGTCCTCGGCGATCTGGTGGCTGGCCGGGTGGTCATACGCCACCGGGGGCGGGAGGTCGTGGGTCTGATGGACGCTATCAAGTGCGAGGACTGTGGCCGAGTGTGGGAGCCTGTTGTAGAGGTGCCCGGTGACAAGCAAAGGTAAGCGCCGCCCGGTGGCGCTCCGGAAGGATGGTCTGACGGAGCGACAACAGCGCTTCGTGGCTGAGTACTGCATTGACCTGAATGCGACCCAGGCGGCCATCCGGGCAGGGTACAGCGAGAAGAGCGCCGATTCCTGGGGGGCGCAGCTCCTAAGCAATTCTAAGGTTTCCCAGGCCATCCAGCGGCAGCTCGCCCGGCTCAGCCGCCGCCTGGACCTCAGCGCGGAGCGCGTGCTCCAGGAGTACGCCCGCATCGCCTTCTTCGACCCGCGCCGTGTGGTGAGCTGGGGGCCGGATGGCGTGCGGCTCAAGCCCAGCGACGACCTGGATGCGGACGACGCCGCGGCCATCGCCGAGGTCAGCGAGACCTTCGTGAAGACCTTTACGGAACAGGACGGAGAAACCACCGTCCGGCGAGACATTCTGAAGCTGACCGTGAAGTTCCACCCGAAGGTGTCAGCGCTGGCTGACCTGGCCAAGCACCTCCAACTGTTCAAGGACAGCGAGAGCAATGTCACGAACATCATCATCCATATTGCGACCGCCCGCGAACGCCTCGAAAGCCGAATTGCTGGCCTTGCTGCCCGCCTCGGAGCGGAGGGCGTTCTGGGCGAGCCTGAGCGATGAGGAAGCGGCCGCCCTGGAGTACGATTGGCTCTTCTGGGCACGGGCCAACCAGCTCCCGCCTTCCGGGGCCTGGGTGACCTGGCTGGTGCAGGCGGGTCGGGGGTTCGGCAAGACCAGGATTGGCGCCGAGTGGGTACGTACCGAGGTGGAGGCCGGCCGTCGAGGCCGCTTGGCCCTGGTGGGAGAGACAGCAGCAGATGCCCGCGACGTCATGGTCGAAGGGGAGTCGGGGCTGCTGGCGATCTCCCCACCGTGGAACCGGCCCAAGTACGAGCCTTCGAAGCGGCGCTTGACCTGGCCCAACGGCGCTATCGCCACCACGTACTCGGCGGATGACCCGGAGCAGTTCCGGGGGCCACAGTTCGACGGGGCCTGGGCAGATGAGGTAGGCAAGTGGCACTCAGCCCGCTCCAAAGAAGAGGGCGGACTCACGAGGGCGGAAAGCGCCTGGAGCAATCTCATGATGGGGCTCAGGTTAGGCCAGGACCCCAGGTGCGTGGCCACCAGCACGCCCCGGCCCACGCCTCTGGTCAAGGCGCTGGTGAAGGACTCGACGACGGTCATCACCCGGGGGACTACGTACGACAACCTGCGCAACCTGTCGCCCTCCTTCCGGCAGGTGATTGCCCGCTACGAGGGCACACGGCTGGGGCGGCAGGAGCTTCGGGGCGAGCTGCTAGAGGACGTGGAGGGCGCGTTGTGGACCTTCGGGCTCATCGACGCGGCGAGATGGCGGCCGGAGCGCAAGCTCCCGGATTTCCGGCGGGTGGTGGTCGCGGTAGACCCCGCTGGCGGCTCCGGCGAGCGCAACGACGAGACGGGCATCGGTGTCGCCGGGTCCGGGATGTGCTCCTGCAAGGGGGAGAAGCCCGAGTTGCACTACTTCGTGCTGCAGGACGCGTCCGGCCGCTACTCCCCGGACGGTTGGGCACGGCGGGCCGTCCGGCTCTACCAGGAGCGCCACGCTGATAGGATGGTGGCGGAGGCGAACTATGGCGGGGAGATGGTGGAGGCCACCGTGAGGGCAGTGCGGGAGCCGGGCGGCGCCGAGGTCGGCAAGCGGGTGAGCTACCGGAGCGTCCACGCCACGCGCGGCAAGCGCCTGAGGGCTGAGCCCATCGCCGCCCTCTACGAGCAGGGCCTGGTCCACCACGTGGGGCTGTTCCCGGAGCTGGAGGACCAGCAATGCCAGTGGACGCCGGATGCCGACTACTCACCTGATAGGCTGGACTGGCTGGTGTGGGCACTGACGGAGCTGAGCGGGACGGACCTGGGCGTCCAGTACGCTCCGTCCATCTGGTAGACCGTGCCCGAGAGGAGAGCTAGCGATGACGATGCCGGGGCTGATGGCCCAGATGCTCATGGATGAAGCGCTGCGGGAGGAGCGGGAGCGCCTCTTGAGATTCCAGAACGCCTGGAAGTCCTACTACGGCCAGCACCCCAAGCCCCTTCGCGTGAAGCCTGGGCAGCCCGACGACAACGTTATCGCCAACTACGCACGGGTCATCGTGGACACCGGGGTGAGCTTTCTCTTCGGCCAGGAGCTACGCTTCGAGCTGGATGAGACCGAGCAGACCGAGGCCGAGCAGTGGTTGGCCGGGGCCTGGCAGGCCAACCGCAAAATGACCACCCTGACCAAGCTCGCCTTGAATGGCGCAGTGACCGGCCACGCCTTCCTGAAGATGGTGGTGGACCCCGTCCGGCAGTATCCCCGCCTGATTGTGCTCGACCCCTCGATAGTCTTCCCGCGGTGGGACCGGAATGACATCGAGCGGGTGCGGGCGTACCGGATTCAGTTCAACTACCAGGACGAGCAGACCGGCAAGCCCCGGAACTTCCGCCAGCTCATCGAGGAGGACGGCCCACGCTGGCGCATCACCGACCAGGTCAGTGAGCCGGACTCGCTGCGGTGGCAGACCGTCGCTGAGACCGTCTGGCCCTGGCCCTGGCCGCCCGTGGTGGACTGCCAGAACCTGCCGGCGCCCAACTCCTATTGGGGCATCTCGGACCTGGAAGACGACGTGCTGGGCCTGAACCGGTCCATCAACTTCGTGCTCAGCAACTTGAGCCGCATCCTCAAGGTGCATGCGCACCCCAAGACCTGGGGCAAGGGCTTCCAGGCCGACCAACTCAACATTGCCGTGGATGAGACCATCGTGTTTCCCTCCCCGGACGCCGCGCTGCACAACCTGGAGATGCTCTCGGACCTCTCCTCGAGCATCGAGTTCTACCAGCGCCTGAAGGAGGCGCTGCACGAGATTTCACGGACGCCGGAAGTCGCTACGGGGAAGGTGGAGGGCGTGGGCGCTCTGAGTGGGGTGGCCCTGGCCATCCTGTTCCGGCCGCTCATCGAGAAGACCAACACCAAGCGCCTGCTCTATGGCGACCTGCTGGTGGAGCTGAACCGCCGGCTGTTGGCCCTGGGCGGCTTCGGGGAGGACAACCGCACGGCCCTGCACTGGCCGGAGCTGCTGCCCAAGTCGGAGAAGGAAGAGGCGGAAACCTTGCTGTTGCACCAGCAGCTTGGAGTTTCGCAGGACACGGTGCTCCAGAAGGCGGGGTACGATCCGGACTTAGAGAAGCAGAAGCGGGAGGCGAGCAGCCAGGAGATGGGAGACCGGCTCTTGCAGGGCTTCGAGCGGGGGCAGGGCGGGCAGGAGCAGTAGCTCGTGGCTGAACCAGACGTCTACGACCTGGCTGATGAGTTCCGGCGGCAGCTGCTCCAGGGCGAGCGGGCCGCGGCCACGGAGCTCGTGCGCGCCTACGGCCAGGCCTGGCAGCACATCCGCGGGCGGCTGGACGCCCTCGCCCAGCAGATTGCCGCGGCGAGAGCACGGGGCGAAGAAGTCTCCCTCTCCTGGCTCTTCCAGCAGGAGCGCTTGCAGACCCTCCAGCGCCAGGTAGAGGCCGAAATCAGAGACTTCTCCCGATTCGCCGAGGGGCGTATCCTCCAGGAGCAGGCCCAGGCGGTGCAGGCGGCCCAGGACCAGTCCGCCGCGCTGATGCGAGCAGGGCTTGGGCCAGCCCCGGAGGGTGTCACGGTCACCCTGGCCCGGCTCCCGGCCGGGGCGGTCCAGGACCTGGTGGGCTTCCTCCAGGACGGCTCTCCCCTCCGGGAGCTGCTGGACGAGCTGGGGCCGGAGGCCTCCACCGCAGTCAGGCAGGCTCTCATCACCGGTGTGGCGACCGGACAGGGGCCGCGGCAGATAGCCCGCCAGGTACGGCAATCCCTCGGCGGGAACCTGGTCCGTGCGCTGACCATCAGCCGGACCGAAGTGCTCAGGAGCTACCGGGAGTCCTCCAGGCGGACCTACGAGGCCAACAGTGATGTGGTCTCCGGCTGGGTGTGGCATTCGGCACTGGGGACACGAACGTGCGCCTTTTGCTGGTCCATGCACGGCTCTGTGCATCCGGTGACGGAGCGGATGGCGACCCACGCGAATTGCCGCTGTGCTGAGGTGCCCCGGACCAAGAGTTGGGAGGACCTGGGCTTCAAAGACATCCCGGACACTCGGCCGGACATCAGGCCGGGGACAGAACTCTTTCGCGAGCTGTCGGAGGCGGAGCAGCTCAAAATTCTCGGCCCGGCCAAGCTCGCGGCTTACCGGGCGGGTGCGCTCAAGCTGGAGGATCTGCGTGGGTTCCGGCGAGACCCCAGGTGGGGGCCGGTGGGTTTCGAGCGGTCATTGAAGGACATCCTCGGAGAGAAGCGAGCCGAGGCGTACACTCGACTGGCGCGGCTGGCGCCGGGCGCAGGCGGGGCCATCTCCGACGCCGACCGACTCATCCTGGAGGCGGCGACCGGGGCCAGAACTCTCACGCGAGAGGAGTTGCACCAGGTCCTGGAGCATGTGGCCCGGGCGGGGTTTCCGACCGGAGAGCCGAGCGATGCTCGTGGGCTCTCCGGGATAGAATGGCAGGGCCGTATCCTGCGAGGGCGAGACACGCTCACGGCCGTTGAACGGCACTATCTCCGCCATGTGGTGGCCCGCCGAGAATGGCCAGATGGCACCACGCTGGCTGAGTATGAGGAGAGCATACGCCGGGTTATCCTGGATGAAGGGAACGGCGTGTTCACCAGTCAGTTTCTCCAGTCGCGTCAGGAGCGGCGCTGGCAGCTCGGGGTGGTGGCTCCGTCGGGCGACCAGCGGGGGCCTGGCGGCGCAGCGTGGATTCTGGTAGACTACCGCGTAGGAGTGGGTTGGATGACCGCCCACCAGCTGCCGGATATCAACCGGGAGCTGCAACGGAACCGGGAGGGCGTGCGATGGCTCCGACCGCTGCCGAGATAGTCTTGCGTGCGGACATCAGCTTGGACGCGCTACGTCGTTTCGTCAACGACCTCCCCGGCCTGGATGAGGAATGGGAGGGCCTGGGCGAGTATAACCAGGCGGTGTTGATGATGGAGTGGGCGCAGTCGGTGGACTCCCTCATCGAGCTCGATGACTACGCCCGCGCCGGCCAGCTCATACCGGGGCAAGCAGCCCGCCTGGCGGCCCTCAAGCACGACGTGCGGGGTCTCCTGCCTCTCATCACCAAGCTGGGCTGGTATCGCCCGCCGGTAGCTCTGCTGGAGGATGTTGCTTGACATAGCCCCTTCGTAGGCGTAGCATAACCTCAACAACCGTATAGCTTTCAGCGCGACCCATCGGCCGCCGATGCTCGGACCACTCCGGTCCCAGTCGGCGGCTTTTTGTCTTGCCCAGGATAGCGACGGGGACGGGACCCGGTAACAACCCGGAGGAGCACACAGGAATGGCGAACATCGAGTACCTCACCATCAACGGGCGGATGTACTGGCGGCTGGGGGGCACGGTGCTCCCGATCATCGCCGGAGGCGCGGAACCCGGTGGGGGTGAGGGCAATCAGGGACAGAACACCGGCGACGGCGGCCAGGGCCAGCAGCAGCAACAGCAGGGCCAGGGCGCCGGGAAGACCTTCACGCAGGAGGAGCTCGACCGCGTCATCAACGAGCGCCTCGCCCGTGAACGGGACAAGTACAAAGACTACGAGGACCTGAAGAAGGCCAAGGCCAAGCTTGACGAGCTGGACACAGCCAACAAGAGTGAACTGGAGAAAGCCCAGGAGACTGCCCGCAAGGCCGAGGAGCAGCGCACCGCAGCTCTGGCGACCGCGAACGAGCGTCTGATCAAGGCCGAGGTCAAGCTGAAGGCGGTGGCACTCAACATTGTGGACGCTGACGCCGCCTTTGCGCTCATGGATCGCGCTGCGGTGAAGGTCAATGACCAGGGCGAGGTGGAGGGCGTCGAGGCGGCGCTGAAGGCGCTGGTGAAGGCGAAGGCCTACCTGGTGGCCTCCACTGGCGGCGGGAGTTCTGCCACGAACGGGCAGCGCCAGCAGGGGCAGGACGGGCAGGAGACGCCAGAGCAGCGCCGGGCCAGGGTCTATGGCAGCAGCGGGGGTGTGCTGTTCGACCCCGCGGTGATGCGAGAGCGTGGCGGCGGGGTGTATTTCCCCGGCTCGACCTAGCGGCGGCGCCGTCTCGTAGGAGCTTCCAAGGAGTAGCACAATGGCACTTGTTCTTGCCAGCGATATCAGCGCCTTCGTCAACACGATTTTCGAGGATGCGCTGCTCGTCGCACGAGACAACAACCTCATGGCCGCCCTGGTGACCGGTTTCAACGACCGCGCCGGGACCGCCATCCGTCAGAACAGCACCTACGGTACGGCGGTCATTAACAGCATCGCCGAGACCGACGACATGACCAGCCAGGCATTCACGCCCTCCAGCCTGGCGACCTTGACCCCGGCCGAATTCGGTGCACAGTTCTTCGTCACCGACTTGCGGCAGGAGACCGACCTCTTCGGGGTGCGGGCGGACGCCGCGATGGAACTGGGCCTGGCGCTGGCCCAGTCGGTCGAAACCAACCTCCTGAACGACTTCTCCAGCCTCACGGGGGGGACTGTGGGCGCGGCGGGCACGGCCATCACCTGGGGGCACTTCTTCGCGATGGTGGCGCACCTGCGGGGGCAGAACGCCCCGCGACCCTGGTTCTTCGTGTGCTCGCCTAACACCTGGCATGTGCTGGGCAAGGCGGTCGGGCCAGGGGCCACGGTCACCAACAGCCCGCAGTTCCAGGATGAGGTTCTGCGCAACTGGTACGTCGGCTCCGTTGCCGGGGTGGACATTTTCACCTCGTCCAACACCGCCGCGGGGACCGCGGCCTACGCCGCCCTGTTCTCGCGGCCGGCACTGGCCCTGGACATCCGGCGCGCGCCGCGGCTGGAGCCGGAGCGGGACGCCTCGCGGCGGGGCATCGAGCTGAACATGACGATGGTGTACGCCCACGGGGTGTGGCGGCCCAAGTTCGGCGTGCAGGGCATCTTCGACGCCTCGTTGCCGACAAGCTAGCCCCTGACGTGAGGGAGGAACCGACATGGCACACAGCATCCAGATTGCCACCATCCACGTCGGGGCGCTCAACAACGGTCTGCGCCCCGGCTTCAAAATCCCCAGCGGGTACGGTGGCATCACCGTCCTCGCTGCGCAGATCTTCCAGGCGGCGGCCGGCACCGCAGCCTTCAACCTGGTGGACCTGGGCACGGCCGGGACCGCCGTCTCAGGGACCATCGCCACCCTGGGCAGCGCGGTCTTCGTAGCCAACACGCCCCAGGACCTGACCGTCAGCACCGCGTACGTGGCGGAGGGCCGCTACGTGGGCGTGGAGGAGACCAACGTGGGCACCGGGAACGCCGTGACCGAGTGCTACGTGGAGTTCCTCAACGCTAAGTAGCCTGAAACCCTGGGCTAGGTGACAGGTCGCTCCTGTAGCCGAAAAGCGGTTACCTCCGCCGCCTGCCCAGGGCCGATACGGAGGTCGCACGGGAGGAGTGCAACCCACCATGAAAATCGCCTGGCTCTCCAACGCTCCCTGGGCGCCGACCGGCTACGGCAACCAGACCAACGTCTTCGTGCCGCGGCTCCAAGCTGCGGGACATCAAATGGCCGTCATCGCCTTCTACGGCAACGAGGGCGGCATGCTGAACTGGAACGGCATTCCCATTTTCCCCAGGGCGTTCCATCCATACGGCCAGGACGTCGCCGCCGCTCATGCTGCCAGCTTCGGGGCCGATATCCTTATCTCCCTCATGGACGCCTGGGTCTGCACGCCCGAAACGCTCCGAGCAGCTCGGTGGTGCCCATGGTTCCCCGTGGATATGGACCCCCTGCCGCCGCCGGTGCGGGAGCGGGTGCGCCAAGCGTTCCAGCCCATCGTCTACTCTCGCTTCGGGGAACGCATGTGCCAGACGGCGGGCATCGAGACCATGTACGTGCCCCACGGGGTGGACACCCAAGCGTTCCGGCCAGAACCGATGCGAGAGGCGCGGGAGAAACTGAACTGGCCCCAGGACACCTTTGTGGTGGGCATGGTGGCTGCCAACAAAGGCGTCCCCTCCAGGAAGGCCTTCCCGCAGCAGTTGGAGGCCTTCGCCCAGTTCCGGCGGCGGCATTCCGACGCCGTCCTGTACCTGCACACCATGCGGGGCGAACGGGGCGAGATGGGCGGCGTCAACCTGGTGGAGCTGTGCGAGCACCTGGACCTGCGGGTGGGGACCGACGTGCTCTTCTGCGACCAGTACCAGAACACGATGGGCTTTCCGGACGCGTACATGTCCGCCGCGTATTCAGGCATGGACGTGCTGCTCTCGGTGACGATGGGCGAGGGTTTCGGTATCCCTATCGTGGAGGCTCAGGCGTGTGGGACGCCGGTCATCATCGGTGGCTGGACCGCGATGCCGGAGCTGCTGTTCTCCGGGTGGCAGGTGAGCCAGGAGGAAGCCGACAAGTGGTGGACGCCACTGGGGGCGTACCAGTGGACGCCGCGGGTAGGGGCGATCGCCGAGCGACTGGAGGCGGCTTACTCCCTCCTGGCGGCCCACAGTCCGGAGATGAGCGGCAAGGCGCGGCAAGGTGCGCTGGCTTACGATGCGGACCGCGTGGTGCGGGAGTACTGGCTGCCCGTGCTGAAGCGCATCGAGGAGCGAGTAGCCATCGCGCAGCGGGCGTCTGAGACCGTGCGGGCAGACTGGCTGGCACGAGCATGAGCCGCTACCTGCACCTGAACGTGCCAGTGCGTCACTACACCGGCATCTCGTATGACCTGAACATGACCCTGGGCGGTCCCTTGCTGACCGCCTGCGCCATCCAGGCGGGCCACCAGGCCATCTACCTGGACGCCGAGGCCCTGGGCTACTCCGAAGCCCGCACGCTTCAGGAGATCGAGCGGCTGGAACCGGATGTGCTGGCGATGACGGTGCTCACGCTCTCGCTTCACGGCGTGGAGCAGATTGCCAGGGCGGTCAAGGCCCGGTGGCAGGACCTCTATGTGGTGGTGGGCGGGCCGCACGCGGTGGCGGACCCGGAGGGCACGCTGGCGACCACGGGCGCTGACTGTCTCATCGTGGGGGAGGCCGAGTTGGAGATTGGCCGCATCATCCAGGACCGGCCCAGGGGCATCCTCTCGGTACGAGCGCCGCTGGACCTGGATGCGCTGCCCCGGCCCGCGTGGGAGCATAGCTTTCCCAGCATTCCGCACTACCAGGGTAACGAACCCCGGTTCGAGCGCCCGGAGGCCTGTACCCTACCCATGCGGGGCTGCCCGCACGCCTGTTCGTTTTGCAGCCTGCCCCTGTTTCAGAACGCCAGCCTCAAGCCCGTGGACGAACCGGACCGGCTGCAACCGCGTCTGCACCGCTCGACTATCAGGTACCAGTCGGCCGAGAAGATCATCGAGGAGTGGCGCTGGCTCAAAGAGACCTATGGCGTGCGGCACCTGTTCGTGTACGCGGACGAACTGGTCGGGGCCTACGCCAGCCAGCGGGACTGGCTCATCCCCACCATGGAGGCCATCGCCCGCGCCAACCTGGGGCTGACCTGGAAGACCCAGGGGCGCTGTAACCAGCGCTTCATCACCCAGGACCAGCTCGACGCCATGTACGCGGCCGGCTGCCGGGCCATCATGTGGGGCGTCGAGTCCGGGTCGGAGAAGGTCAACCAGGCGGTCCACAAAGGCACCCATCCGGCGGACGTGCTGCACACCTTCCGTCTGGCGAAGAGGGCTGGTATCCGCAACTGGGGCTACTTCATGACCGGGATGCCCGAGGAGACCGAGGCGGACGCCGCGCTCACCGAGGCCCTCATCCTCGCGCTGTGCGAGGAGGGGCTGCTGGACTACCGGCAGGTAACCATCTGCACTCCGGAGGTGAATACGCCCATCTGGGCGCGGGCGGAGCGGGAGGGCTGGCTGCCCAAGCGGGACCCCCGCAACCGCTGGCACTACACGCCCAGCGATACGCCCTGGATGACGGCGGCGCGGGTGCGCTACTGGCGGGACCGCCTGGCGACGGCCGGTCTCCAGACACAGCACCGCCTGAGTATGAACAACGTGGCCTACGCCCAGTATGCGCCGGGGGTGCCGGTATGAACTCCGCCAGCGTGGTCATCTATCCCTCGATGCAGTGCGCCTTCCGGGGTGGGACGCACTGTCCCTACTGCTGGGTGGACTACCGGGAGGAGCAGACGGGCGTGCAGGCGCCTCTGGGGTGGGAGCGCTGGCGGGACTTCCTGCTGCGTCTGCCCCCCAGCGTGGTGGACGTGGCGGGCGGCGAGCCCCTCCAGTATCCCGGCCTCTACGAGCTGCTGGCGTCGATTGCGGGCAAACATGAGTGGGCGCTGACCACCAACCTGCTCAACACCAGAAACTACCGGCGCCTGGTGGAAGAGCCGCTGGCGGGCTGTGTACACATCACCTGGAGCTACCACCCCTTTAGCCCACAGGATCAGCGGACCTGGGAGCGCTTCCGGCGGCTGCGGGAGGTCTACGGTCCGGTGGTGACCGCGAGCGTGGTGCGTTGGGGCAACATCCCCGTGGGCGAGATTGTCCGGCTCTTCGAGGCCCAGGGCGTGCCCTGCGCGGTGAACGACTACCAGCCGCCGCAGGGCAATCAGGAGAACGACGTCTGGCAGCGGTGCAACGGGGGCCACCGCCATATCGTGGTGGACGCGGATGGGACGGTCTATCCGTGCTTCGCGTTTTTCGAGCTGCGGCGGGGCGCCATCGGGCACATCGACAGCTTCCAGTTCGCCCCGGTCAAGGCTCTCTGCCGGCAGGAGTGCGGTCCGTGCTACCGCGCGCCGGGCAACCCCTTCCGGATTGACTTGGAGCCAGCCGAGGCCCCGGTGGAGGTGCCCCGGTGAAAGTACTCCTGCTCAACGAGGTGACACAACCCGGTGCGGGTGGTGGCTGCGAGAGCCACCTCGCCGCTTTGTGGAAGGGCTTGGAGGAGCGGGGACACGACGTGCGGCTGGAGGGCCCGGCATGGCCGGGCGCCCTGGCTTGGGCCGATGTGGTCCACGTGCACAATATGACTGCCCTGGGCCTCGATGCGCTGCTTTTCGCTTGCGAGCAGCAGGAGAAGCCGACCGTCATCAGCCTACATGATTACTGGCCCTTCTGCCCGTCCCGCATGGCGGTCTATCAGGGGCAGAACTGTCACCAGGGGGTAGGCTGCCGGCGGCAGTGCGGAGCGCCCCTCCCATCGTGGTTCGAGACAGTGCAACGGGCCCCCTGCGTGAGTTTTACTCCACGGGCCGCCGAGATATTCCGCCAGCACGGCATCGAAAGCACGGTCATCCCGCACGGAATTAACCTGTCCTTCTGGCGCCGGCAGTCCCGTCTCAGGCATGGTGGTCCGGTCCGGGTGGCCTGCTGCACTGCTTGGGGGATGTCCCCATGGAAGGGGATACACGTGGCCCAGGAAGTAGAGCAGCTGCTCGGCAGGCGCGCCGAGTTCCGGTACATCCTGGGAGGTCAGTCCAGGGAAACGGTGCGGGGCCTGTACTGGTGGGCGGACGTGGTGTTGGTGCCTTCCCTCTACGAAGAGACCTTCTGTCTGGTGGCCGCCGAGGCCCAGGCCTGCGGCCGACCTGTCGTAGGATTCGCCGTGGGCGGGCTGCTGGAGCTGGCCTCGGCGACGGTGCCCCAGGGCGACGTGGCCGGGCTGGCGCGGGCATTGCTGGCCTGGCGGGAGCTGGGGCTGCGGCCGGTGCGGAGCTACCAGGAGATGGCGGCGGACTATGAGGCGCTGTACGGGCGCGTGCGTGAGCGCGTAGGTGAGCCAGGATGAAGCCGCCCGGCTGGATAGTCATCGAAAACGAGCGCGTTGAAGGCGGCCAGTACGTCTTCGATCTCCGAGTGCGGTACTGGCATCCCGGCTTCTGGCTGTTCGTGGCGAGGGAACTCTGGCGGACCTGGAGGTCATCATGACGGCGCGTAGCGGCATGGCCGTCCTCATTGACCAGGTGCGCACGCTGACCCAGGCGTCCACAGCGGAGTACACCCTCGGCACGGCTTCGTTTTGGGACGACGACCACGTCCAAGAACTCCTGGACGGGCACCGGGTGGATGTCTACCGGGAGCTGCTGACGCCCATCCCCAAGCATGTGGGCGGGGGGTCCATCCAGTGGCTCGAATACCGCTCCCAGTTCCGGAACCTGGAACAGACCGACGGCGGCACCGCGGTCTTCATCGTGGAGGACTCCACCGGCGCCGACTCCGGCACGGCCAACTGGACAGCGGACTACCAGCGGGGCATCGTCACCTTCACAGCGGACCAGCGAGGCACGTCGTACTTCCTGACAGGGAGAGCGTACGACCTGTACGGCGCGGCGGCGGACCTGCTGACTGCCTGGGCCGCACGGGAGAAGCTCCAGTTCGATTTCTCGACGGACGGCCAGCGCTTCCACCGGAGCCAGAAGGTGAAAATGCTGATGCAGATGGCGGTGGAGTACCGGCGGCAGCAGTGGCCCCGCACCGCGGCGATGGTGCGCTCGGACATCAGGGAGTAGGCCGATGGCGAACACTATCCAGCTGGGCGGCGAGCATCTCAAGGTTAGAGATTTCGGCGATGGCTCCAAGGGCCTGGCGTCGGTCCTGTACGACACGGCCGGCGCTGCGCTCTTCAGCACAGCGAACCCCGGTCGTATCGCTGGCACCGTCTCCGTAGAGGGGTTCATCGGCGGCACGGTCGCCGTAGCGGGCACGGTGCCCGTCACAGTGGTGAGCCTGCCGACCCTGACCGAGGACACCGCGCACCAGTCCGGCGACCAGGGCTTTATGTTCCTGGCTGTGCGCCGGGATACCCCCACGGCCCTAGCAGCGGACGGCGACTACATCCCCGTGACGGTGGATGTTAACGGTGCCCTCCATGTGAACCTGGCTACCCTCCTTGCAGGGGAAGACCAGACGGGCGGCGTGCTCGGCACCCTCATGAAGCCCGTTTCCAGCGCCACGTATGCCCCTACCCTGTACCAGAACGTGGCTGGGAACGTAACGAAGGCGAATATCAAGGCTAGTGCAGGGAATGTCTACAGCGTGCGGTTTATCAATAAGAACGCTAGTCCCAGGTACCTGCAACTACACAACAAGGCGACGGCACCGGCAGCGACGGAAACCCCGCAGCTTTCATTCCTGGTACCTGGTGGGACCGCGGACCAACCCGCCGTGCTGGAACTAGACTCGACTTGGTTCGCCCCCTCGGCCCGTTTCACTACGGGCATCGGCTGGGCAGTCTCCACCACCGCCGGGAATTTCACCGACAGTGCGACGGCCTCGGAGCACGAGGTCCAAGTGAGGTACGTCTAATGGGTACCTGGGCACCCGCCGCCCCTCATCGGGCAACCAAAGCTATCACGTTCGACGGCACCGCAGGTCTCGGTGCAGTGGGCGCCGTCTCGTACTTTACCGTAACCGGAGAAGTGCTCATCGAGCGCATTGTGCCGTTCTGCACAGTAGATCTGGCCGAAGCCGCACCAACAGCAACCATCGCTCTGGGAGTCACCGGCGCTGTTGAACTCTTCATCGCTGCCACCACTGCCGTCGATATTGACGCTAACGAGTTCTGGGTGGACACTGCCCCCGATGCCAATGGGGTGGCACTTCTAGCAGCACTCAAAGACATTGTCATTACGGACAACATCATTGCGACCGTGGGAGCACAGAACGTGAACGGCGGCACCCTCCGCATTGACGTGTGGTGGCGTCCGCTGAGTTCTGACGGGAAGGTGGTAGCTGCGTAATGCCTGCACGTACTCTTGCGGCGACGAGACAAAGAACGTTTCTCCCGACCGATTGAACCGCTCCGGGAAAAGTGGAGGCTATAATCCTTGAGAGAGGGGGCGGCCATGACACGACCGGGACGGTATCCGACGGAGGTACGAGAGCGAGCGGTGCGGTTGGTGTTGGAGCACC
>JACQUQ010000040.1 GCA_016210175.1 Chloroflexota bacterium
GCCAGCTCTGGTGGGGCCACCGCATCCCGGTGTGGTACTGCCGGGACTGCGGCGCGCAGACCTGCGCCACCACCGACCCGGAGCAGTGCGCGTCCTGCGGGTCCCCGCGCATCGAGCAGGACCCGGACGTGTTGGACACCTGGTTCAGCTCGGCCCTGTGGCCGCACTCGACCCTGGGCTGGCCCAAGGACACCGAGGACCTGCGCTACTTCTACCCTACCACGGTCATGGAAACGGGCTACGATATCCTGTTCTTCTGGGTGGCCCGCATGATCATGATGGGGCTGGAGAACACGGGCCAGATCCCCTTCCGCTGGGTGTACTTGCACGGGCTTATCCGGGACGAGAAGGGCGAGAAGATGAGCAAGACCAGGGGCAACGTGGTGGACCCTCTGGTGGTCATCGGGCAGTACGGCACCGATGCCCTGCGCTTCACCCTGTCCACGGGCAGCTCCCCCGGCAACGACATGCGCCTGACCGAGGAGCGCCTGAAGGGCAGCCGCAACTTTGCCAACAAGCTCTGGAACGCGGCCCGCTTCGTGCTCACGGGGCTGACTCCAGAGCAGCGTTTTAGCCTGGAGGCGCCGGAGGCTGCCGGGCTGGCCCCGGAGGACCGCTGGATCCTGAGCCGCCTCAACCGGGTGGCGGTCACGGTCAACCGGCTGCTGGGCGACTTCCAGTTCGGCGAGGCCAACCGCCAGCTCTACGACTTCCTGTGGAGCGAGTACTGCGACTGGTACATCGAGCTGGTGAAGATCCGGCTGCGGGCGGGGGACCAGTCGCCGCTGCCGGTGCTGGTGCATGTGCTGGACCAGAGCCTGCGGCTGCTGCACCCGGTGATGCCCTTCATCACCGAGGAGCTGTGGCAGACCCTACGGCCCCACCTGGACGGCGCGCCGGACGCCCTGATCGTTGCCCCGTACCCCCAGGGAGACCCCGCCCGGTACGACGAGGTCGCGGAGCGGGAGTTGGGCCTGGTGATGGACGTGGTGCGCACGGTGCGGAACGCCCGCGCTGAGTACAACGTGGAGGCCGGGCGCTGGGTCCCGGCCCTGGCCTACGGCAAGCCGGAAGCCCTGGCGGCCCTGGAGCGCCACGCCCAGAGCGTCAAAGCCCTGGCCCGCGTCCAGTCGCTGGAGTTGCGGCCGGACACCGCGGAGCGGCCCACCAGCGCGGCCCACATCGTGCTCCAGGAGTGCGAGGTGTACCTGCCCCTGGCCGGACTGGTGGACCTGGAAGCGGAGCGCCGCCGCCTGCACCGGGAGCTGGAGCGGGAGCAGGGCGAGATCGCCCGGCTGGAGGCCAAGCTCGCCAACCCGGAGTTCACCACCAAGGCCCCGGAGGCGGTGGTGGTGAAAGAGCGCGGTCGCCTGAGCGAGACCAGGGAGCGCGCCGAGCGCCTGCGGACCCGGCTGGCCTTGCTGGGGTAACCGGACCTACCCCCAGCCCCCTTCCCTGGTAGGGAGGGGGGAGGAAGTTTCCCCTCTCCCCTTGCAAGGGGAGAGGGGGTTAGGGGGAGAGAGGTCGGCCCACTAATCCCCGTCGAAGGATAGCACACCGTGGTGGCACACCTGGCGATGGTGGCGTACCCGCTCCGGGCCGCCGTGCTGCGCCGCAGCCTGTATACTGAGCTCCGTGGCCGGCCGCTGGCCCTCCTGGTGGCAACGCTGACGGTCCTGGCCGCCAGCGCTGCCGGCTTCCTCAGCGAGGGCCTGCCGCGCTTTCTCGTAGAGACCGGCCAGTGGCACCTCGTCGTGCCGAGCGCCATCTTCGGCGTGTCCCTGAATCTGGTCGCCTGGCTCTTCTGGACGGCCGTGGCCTACGGCATCGGGCGCTTCCTCTTGCAGGGGCAGGGATCGCTGCGGGACCTGCTGGCGGCCACGGGGCTGGCCTACGCGCCGGGGCTGGTGCAGGTGCTCGCCTTCCTCACCCATCCCAACTACCCCGTGGAGTTTACCCTGCTCATGGCGCTGAAGGCGACGGCGCCCACCTGGATCGCCCTGGCCATGGTGCAGGCCGTCCGCCAGACGCTCCGCATGGGCACCGTCGCTGCGGCTATCGCCAGCATTGGCTGGCTGGGGACCGCGGTCATGATCATTATCGGGAACCTGCAACAGGCGCTACGGTACGGCGTATTCCCTCCCCTTCCGGGGGCAGGCTAAGCGCCTGCGGGAGTGGGCAGGAGGACGATGGGGAGGTTCGGGAGGCATGGACGAACGACGTATTCGGCGGTCTCGGCACCGGCCCGTGAGCAAGGCGCGGCCGCTGGTGCCGGTCCCGGTGATCCTGGGGGCCGTGCTGGTCGCCGTCCTGGCGGTGGCCGGCCTCATCGCCCTCGGTGAGTTCTTGCGGGAGCCGCCCCCTGCGGTCGTGGGCCGCGCGCCCACGGATGGGGCAGGCCCGACCCCCGGAGCGCAGCAGGCCGCCGGGGAGGTCCTCTACGATGGCCGCTCCAAGGGGCCGAAGGACGCCCCCGTGGAGATCATCGAGTACGCCGACTTTCAGTGCCCCTTCTGCGGGCAGTACGCCCAGCGTACCGACCGCCAGATCGTAGAAACCTATGTGGCCCGCGGCCTGGTGCGGGTAACCTTCCGCCATTTCCCCTTCCTGGGGATCGAGTCGCGCTGGGCGGCGCTGGCGGCCGAGTGCGCCAACGAGCAGGGCAAGTTCTGGCCCTATCATGATACGCTCTTTGCCAATCAGTCGGGCGAGAACAAGGGCGCCTTCACCAAGGACAAGCTGAAGGGCTTTGCCCGCGACCTCCGACTGGACACCGCCAGCTTTGATGCCTGCCTGGACAGCGACAAGTATATGTCCCTGTTACGGGAGCAGTTCGAGGAAGGGGAGCGGCTGGGCGTGCGCGCCACCCCAACCTTTTTCATCGGCGACCAGCGCCTGGAAGGCGCCCAGCCCTTTGCCAACTTCCAGCGCGTGATCGACCGTAAGCTGGCAAAGGAATGATGACCGCTAGCAGCGACGGGCATCAGGCAGCACACACGGATAGGGAATGATGACCGCTCCACCTCCCGCCATAGTGGACCGCTCCCCAGCGTGGTTCCGGTCGCAGCGCAGCGCTCGGCTCCTGGCCCTGCCGCTGCTGAGCGCCGCCGGGCTGGGGGTATCCGCCTACCTGACCTACGTCCGCCTGGCCCACGGGGCGCCCCTGTGTGGCACGGGCGGCTGTGAGACAGTAAACGCCAGCGCCTATGCGGCGGTGGGACAGGTCCCCATCGCCGTACTGGGGCTGCTACTCTATGGCCTGGTGCTGGTGTTGAGCCTGGCGGCCCTGCGCGGCCCGCTCTCCCTGGCGCCCTGGATGCTCCTGGGCGTCTTCGGCCTCACCGCGAGCGGGACGCTGTACTCGGCCTACCTCACCGCCATCGAGTTGTTCGTGCTGGAGGCCATCTGCCCCTGGTGCGTGACCTCCGCGGCCATAGTCACGGTCATCTGTGTCGTGTCGGCCTGGACGCTGCTGCGCCCGCCCGCCGGTCTGCTGGGCGAGCGCCGATGATCCCGGCGGCGCTGGCGGTGCTGGGCGGACTCCTGGGGGCCGCCGCCGGGAGCCTGGTGGCGCTGGCCGTGGAGCGTATGCCCCGGGACCTGCCGGTGCTGGCCCATCCCTTCCGGTGCGCTGCCTGCAGGGGATCCCTGCCCGGCGTTGCCCGCATCCCCGTTGCGGGCGCTCTGCTGGCAGGGGGCGCCTGTCCTGCCTGCGGTGCTCCCTCTCTGCGCCGGAAGGCTATCATCGAAGCGGCCACCGCGGCCAGCTTCGCGCTGGTGGCCTGGCGCTTCGGGGTCGGTTTTCCGACCGTCGCCTTCCTGTGGTACGCCGCCGTCTTCATCGCCGTCTTCGCCATCGACCTGGAGCACCGGCTCATCCTCAACCGCATGATGTACCCGGCCATCGTCCTGGCCCCCGTAGCGGCCCTCATGACGGGCCTCAGCCTGCCCTCGTCGCTCCTGGGAGGGGCCATTGGGTTCGGCACCATGTACCTGCTCTATGTCCTGGCGCGGGGCGGCCTGGGCGGGGGCGATGTGAAGCTGGGGCTGTTCATCGGTCTCATCACCGGCGCCGAGCGCGTGCTGTGGGCCATGCTGGCCTTCTCGACGCTTGCCGGGCTGGTCTCCGCCCTATTGCTCCTGACCAGGAAGAAGGGCCGCCGAGACTACATCCCGTTCGGGCCGTTTATGGTCTTGGGGGCGGTGGCAGCGCTGTTACGCTCCTGGTGAGGTGTGCGCCCCGTCCCCTTCCTGCACCGGCGGGCATGGGGGTGCGGGGGCTCGGTGGTGCGCAAACGCGCAGAAAGGGGCCGGTCATGATCGCCAGTGCCGGGGCGCGGCGTTCCAAGCTTGTGATGGTTGGGGGTGGTCTGCTCCTGCTCTTGCTCCTGGCCGCCTTCAGCCTGCCCGCGGTGCGCAGCGCCGCCGAGGACTTCTTGAGCCTCTTCCGGGTCAAGCGCATCCAGCCGGTGGCCGCGCCCCCGTCCGACTTCCGACTCCCGGTCCGCCCTGACGCGTTCGCTACCGTGACCTCGCAGGAGCAGGGTGGGACCCGGACGTTCGCCTCGGTGCAGGAGGCAGCCGCGGCCGGGTTCGCGCTGCGCGTGCCGGAGCGGTTGCCCGCCGGCCTCAGCGAGGCCCCCCAGGTGACGGTGAAGGAAGCCAGCCGGGTGAGCTTCGTGGTAGACCGGGAGCAGGCTGAGGCCGCGCTGGCAGCAGCGGGCATCTCAGGTGTGACCCTGGATGCCCAACTGGACGGGGCGGAGTTCCACATGAGCATCCCCGCGCTGGCGGTGCTGGCCTATGGCGACCGCCTCAGGCTGGTCCAGGGCCGCAGCCCGGAGGTCCAGGGACCGGCGGGCCTGGATTACGACCAGTTGCGTGCCCAGGCCCTGAGCGTGCTAGCGGTCTCTGCCCCCGACACGGCGGCCCAACTGGGCGCCATCGGCGATTGGCGCACGACGCTCCCGGTGCCGGTGCGCTCCGACACACCCTGGCGGGCGGTGACGGTGGACGGCGTTGAGGGTGTGCTGGTCGAGGGCGGCGAGCACGCCTCCGGCCAGACCTTCGTGCTATGGCAGAAGGACGGAGCGCTCTATGGGCTGCGGGGTGCTTTCCCCGCGGCGGACCTGCTGGCAACGGCCAACTCGCTGCGCTAGCAGACGGTCAAGGTCGAAGTGATGGAAAGCACTGCCGCCGTGAACGGCGGGCCTGGGCTACCCCTGGAAGGCCCGGCCTTCAAGCCGGCATCCAGCAATTCACGGATGACAGAGCACTAGCCACAAGGACATTGCGCCGGTTCGCGGCGGATCGCGAGAGGGAGGCGGGGTGGCACAGACGATAGCGCCTGCCCTGGAGACGCGGGGGCTGCGGAAGGACTACGTGGGCCGGACGGCGGTGGCGGACCTCAGCCTGACGGTACAGCCCGGTGAGGTGTTCGGCTTCCTGGGGCCGAACGGGGCGGGCAAGACCACGGCGGTGAAGATGCTCCTGGGGCTGGTGCGGCCCACCGCCGGATGGGGTCGCGTGCTGGGCGCGCCCTTGAGCGACCCCCAGGCCCGGCGGCGCATCGGCTTCCTGCCCGAGCATTTCCGCTTCCACGAATGGTTGACGGCCACGGAGTTCCTGGACTTCCACGGCCACCTGTACGGTATGCCGGCGGCCCAACGCCGGGAGCGCATCCCCCAGGTATTGGAGGCCGTGGGCCTGGTGGGCCGCGCAAGCGACCGGCTGCGGACCTTCTCGCGGGGCATGCTGCAACGGATCGGCCTGGGCCAGGCGATCCTGCACCGGCCGACGGTGGTGTTCCTGGACGAGCCGACGTCGGCCCTGGACCCCCTGGGCCGTCGGGACGTGCGGGAGCTGATCCGCCGGCTGAAGGCCGACGGGGTGACGGTGTTCCTGAACTCCCACCTGCTGAGCGAAGTGGAACTGGTGTGCGACCGGGTGGCGATCATTGACCGGGGCCGGGTAGTGCGGGAAGGTTCCCTGCACGACCTGCTGCGGACGGAGTGGGAACTGGAAGTGCGGGCCGAGCCGCTGACCCCAGCCCTGCTGGCACGGCTGCGGGACGTCGGCGCCACGGTGGTGCAGAACGGCGCGGCCCTGACGCTCACGCTCCCTGAGCGGGCGCTCATCCCGCGGGTGGCCGAGGCCGTGGTGCAGAGCGGCAGCGCCCTGTACGGCCTGACGGTTCACGAGCGCACCCTGGAGGACCTGTTCGTGGCCTCGGTAGCCGGAGGGGGAGAAAGGTGAGGGCGCTGATCCTGGCACAGTTCACCTTCCGGGAGGCGGTGCGCAAGCGGGTGCTGGTGGGGGCCATCCTCTTGACCCTGGCTTTCCTGGCTCTGTACGCGCTGGGGACCCATCTGGCGTTCCGGGAGGCCGACCGGGCCGTGCGGGGCGGCCTGGCCCTGCGCCAGCTCATCGCCCCGGCCCTGCTGTGGATGGGCCTGTATGCGGTCAACCTGATGGGCGGGCTGCTGGCGATCCTCACGGCGGTGGGCGCCATTTCCAGCGAGGTGGAGCAGGGAACCCTGACGACCATCGTGGTCAAGCCGCTGGGCCGGTGGGAGGTGGTGGTCGGCAAGTGGCTGGGCTACGGGAGCATGCTCGCAGCCTACGTGCTGGGTACGGGGGGTGCGGTGGTGCTCATCGTGCGGGTCCTGGGGGACTATGCGCCGCCCAACGTGCTGCCGGGGCTGGCCCTGCTGGCCCTGGAGTCGCTCTTATTGCTCTCGCTGACCCTGGCGGGCAGCACCCTGTTTGCTGCCCTGACCAATGGGATCGTGCTCCTCGTCCTGTATACGACGGCGGTGGTCGGCGGGATGGTGGAGCAGATCGGCTCCCTGCTGGGTAGCGACACCATGGTGAACATCGGCATCGTTACCAGCCTGCTGGTCCCCAGCGATGTGCTCTGGAAGCTGGCGACCTACCTGCTCCAGGCCAATCTGGCGGGGAACGTCGCCGTGCTGGGTCCCTTCGCCGTCCTCAGTCCTCCCAGCAACGGGATGGTGGTCTATGCCATCCTGTACACGGCCGCGTTGCTGGGAGCGGCTTCCCTGGTCTTCCAGCGCAAGGACCTGTGAGGCGGACCTCGCCCACGTCCACCGCTTTCTTCCTCAGGGATGAAGCACCGGAGCGCGATGGATCTTGACAGCACCGAGTGGGCAGGTATAATCGGAGGTTGCAAGAGATCGTTGCCGTCAGAGCTCTGCTCATAGGCTCGGTCGGTAATGGGTTGTGCCGTTCATGACCAGAGGAATCTCGTTACTCCCAGTGTGGCAGGCGTAGCGCGTCTGCACCTCCTCGGTGTCCCCTATCCCGGCCGCCGACCTGGAGGGAGAAAGTAGCGTCCGCGAAAGGTGGTCGTGCTCCGGGCTTCCGGCGTCCGGTGTTACCCGGTACCCGCTCAGGCCGTCGGTGATGTCGCGTCCTGGCCCGTAGGCGACCCCTTCCGACCGCCCCCAGACCATCAACGCGGAACCTCGGTTGCCCGGCCCAGGGGTGTTGCACGCCGCGCGGCCCGGCAAGGCAGGTCGCCACCAGTCGGCTCGCGGTGGCCGATGGCGCCCGGCACGAGACCGCAAGGAAGCCCGGCGGCACGCTTCCCTTCGGTTCCTGAGCGGGCCAGACCCGAAGGCAATTCCACGACCTCGCTGCTCCCGGTCGAGCGCTGCACGGGTACGCTGCCCTGACCAGCAGCGGCGGCATGCAGTGCGCGACCTGCGGCGGCAGGCGCTCCAGCGGAGGGCAAGACGGTATGAAAGGCTTCCAGCGCCTGGCGCTCGCAGCCGCGATTGCGACCTATTTCCTCATGGTCGTCGGTGCAGTGGTACGGACGACCGAATCCGGGCTTGGCTGCCCCGACTGGCCCCTCTGCCACGGCCGGCTCATCCCGCCGCTGGAGTTCACCGCTGTCGCTGAATACTCCCACCGGCTGGTGGGCGCGGCCGTCTCGGCGCTGATCGTGACCGTGGCCGGGGCCGCCTGGGCGGTCCGCCGGCGGGAGCGCTCGGTCATGCTGGCGTCCAACGGGGTGATTGTGCTGCTGGCGGTCCAGATCGCCCTGGGCGCGGTGACGGTGTACCTGGAACTGCCGCCCCCGGTCGTGGCGGTCCACCTGAGCCTGGCGATGCTCATTCTGGCCGCGCTGATCTGGGTCGCGGTGGCCGCAGGACCGGCGCCACGCCTGAAGCGTCCCGCCGACCTCCCGGCAGGGAGGGTGCCCGGCGGCAGCGGCTTCGTCCGCTGGGTGGTGGGCGTCACCCTGGCGGGCTATGGCCTGGTCCTGACCGGGGCGTTGATGCGCGCGACCGGGGCCAGTTGGGCCTGCCGGGGCTTTCCCGATTGCAACGGCGAGCTACTCCCCTTCGGCGCGCACCCGCTGGTGGACGTGCACCTGTTCCACCGCCTCACTGCCTACGGGGTGGCGCTGCTGGTGGGCCTGACCGTGGTGCGGGCCTGGCCGCTGCGATCCCATTTGCCCGCTCTCTGGCGCAGCGCCCTGGCGGTCGGCCTCGCGGTCGTGGCCCAGATCGCGCTCGGCGCCACCGCCGTCACCCTCGGTCCCGGTGCGCTGGTGCAGTCCCTGCACGTGGCCGGCGCGGCCGCCGTCTGGGCCAGCCTGGTCACATTGCTCGCGCTGACCCTCCGCAGCCGCCATCTGCTGACCGGCCGCGCCGCGGGCCTGCACGACCTGGAGACGGCGTCGCTCTCCCGGCTCCCCCACACCGTCCCTCCCGGCGGCGGACAGGGGAGCATGCTGCCCTTTGCCCTGGTGGAGGCGCGGTCCGGGGGGCGCCGGTTGGAGACGGCGGCCCTGCCTGCGGCGGCGGTTGCGCCCGCCCCGGCGCCGGTGTTCGAGGCGGTATCCTGGCGTCGCATGGCCCTGGCCTATGTGGCCCTGACCAAGCCACGCATCATCTGGCTGCTGCTGGTCACGACCCTGGGCGCTATGCTGGTGGCCGCAGAGGGACTCCCACCCCTGGCCCTGGTCCTCTGGACCATGCTGGGGGGCGCGCTGGGCGCCGGCAGCGCCAACGCCATCAATTGCTACCTCGACCGGGATATTGATACCCTCATGCGGCGCACCAATGAGCGCCCGATCCCGGCGGGCCTCGTCACCCCCACCTCTGCCCTGGGCTTCGGGCTGGCGCTGGGCCTCCTGTCCTTTACCATCCTCACGGCCTTCGTGAACCTGCTGGCAGCCCTGCTGACTATGGCCGGACTGCTGTTCTACGTCTTTGTGTATACCCGCTGGCTCAAGCGCACCACGCCCAGCAACATCGTCATTGGTGGGGCCGCGGGCGCGGTGCCGCCGCTGGTGGGTTGGGCCGCGGTCACGGGCGAGATCAGCCTGCTGGCGGTCTATCTCTTCGCCATCATCTTCTTCTGGACGCCGCCCCACTTCTGGGCGCTCTCGCTGCTGATACGACGGGAATACGAGCGCGCCCGCATCCCCATGCTGCCGGTGGTGCGGGGCGACGAGGAGACCCGGCGCCAGATCCTCCGGTATACGGTGCTGCTGGTGGCGCTGACGGTGGCGCTGGTGTCCATTGGGCTGATGGGAGGGTTCTACCTGGCCGCGGCGCTGGTCCTTGGGGGGCTGTTCCTGTACTACGCGGCCCGGCTGCGCCGGGAGGCTACGACCGCGGCGGCCCGGCGTCTGTTCCAGTATTCCATCTTGTATCTGGTGCTGCTCTTTGCCGCGATGGTTCTTGACCGCAGGATGTTCCTCTAGTCGGGCACGGCCTGGCGTGGGCGGTCCCGCGGCGGTGGAGAAGATCGTGGGGCCTGCCTTTCCCTGCGCTGCGCGCCATGGAGGAGTGATCCTCCCTATGGTGCCGGTCCTCCCATGAGCAGCGCGCCGGTCGCCCTCGCGCTCATCACGGTCCTGGGGGTGGCCCTGCGCCTGGTCAACCTCGACGGCCGGACCACCGAGTACGATGAGATCGTCAGCATCTGGTTCGCGCAGGCTGATCCGGCGGCGATGGTGCGGGGCACCGCGGCCGATACCATGCCGCCCCTGTACTACTTCCTCCTCCACCTGTGGCAAGGGCTGGTCCCCGCGCCGGACCTCCTGGCGGCTCGCATCCCCTCCGTGCTGCTGGGAACAGCGACCATCCCACTCGCCTATGCCCTGGGCGCCGCGCTGCTGGACCGGCGCAGTGCGCTCCTGGGGACGCTGGTGCTGGCGGTTTCGCCCTTCCACGTCTTTTATGCGCAGTTTGCGCGCATGTACAGCCTGTTGTGCCTGCTGACCCTGGCCGGGGCGCTGCTCCTGGTGCGCGCGGCCCAGGGGGGGCGCACCCGAGACTGGGTGGGCTTCGTGCTGGCCGAGACCGGAGCCTTCTACACCCATAACCTGGCCGCCGTGAACCTGGTCGGGCTGGACCTGGCTGCGCTGAGCTTGCTCCCGGTCATCAAGGAGCGGTGGCGGTTCGTGCTGCGCCTGGGGGCCGCGCACCTGGCGATTGGCCTGCTGTACCTCCCCTGGCTCGCCTACCTGCCGGGACAACTGGAGAAGGTGCAGCGGGCATTCTGGATCCCTCGGCCGGGGCTGACCGAGGTGGTGCGGACCCCTATCTTCTGGCTGTTCAACCTGCCCGCACCCGATGGGCTGCTGCCGGTCTTGCTGTTCTGGAGCCTGCTGCTGCTGGCCCTGGGAGGGCTGCGGATCGTCCGGGGCTGGCGCGCCGGCGAAAAAACAACGCTGGGGGTGCGCTTCCTGGTAGCGCTGGCGCTGGCGCCCGTGGCCGTGATGTTCCTCATCTCCCAGGTGCGCCCCATCTACGTGGAGCGAGGCGTCATGATGGCGTCGGTTGCCTTCTACCTGGTGCTGGCCTGGGGCCTGAGCCGCATGCCCTCCAGGGTGGTCCGGGCCGGGTTGGTTGCGGGCAGTGCGGCGCTCCTGGCCCTCTCGCTGGGCTCCTACTACCGCTATGCTGAGTTCCCGCGCTCGCCCTATCGGGAGGCGGCTGCGGTCCTGGCCCGCGATCTGGCCCCTGGGGAGGTCGTGCTACACGATACCAAGCTCTCGTTCTTCCCCATGTCCTTTTTCCGGCCCGATCTGCCCCAGGGGTTCCTCGCGGACCCGCCAGGCTCACCCAACGACACCCTGGCCCCAGAGACCATGCGGACCTTCGGCCTGTCCCCTACCGACCCCGACCGGGCGGCCCAGGAGCACGCGCGGCTGTGGTTCGTCGTTCACCAGCGCGCCCTGGATGAGGCCCAGGACGCGGGCGTGCCCCATGCCAACCTGGCGCGCCTGAGCGCCGGGCGGACCGCGGTCCGCACCGAGCGGGTCGGCGACCTGCTGCTGATCCTGTTGCGAGCGGAGCCGTAGGGTGGAGCAACAGCCGAGACCTACCCCCCCGACCCCCTTTCCTACGCGGGAAGGGGAAGCGCTCCCCCTGCGAAACGGAGAGGAGGCGAAAGGGGGAGGCTCGTCGCTCCTCACGGCGGCTCCCTGGATCGTCCTGGCCCTTGCCCTGGTGGTGCGGGCCGTGGCCGCAGCCGGGCTCTCCTTCCCGGCGCTGGACGACCCGGCCTTTTACCTGACGGTGGCGGCCAACCTGGCCCAGGGCCGGGGGCTGGTCATTGACGCCATTTGGAGCTACCATGTGCCCTTCGCCGCGGTCACCCATCCCAGCAACGAGTACTGGACGCCCCTCACCTCCCTGGCGCTCGCCCCGGCGCTGGCCTTGTTCGGCCCGTCCTACCGGGTGGCCCAGGCGCTCTGGGTCATCATCGGCGTCGGCCTGGTCGGGCTGACCTTCGCGGTGGTGCGGGCCAGCCCGCAGGTCGGCAAAGACGCCCGGTGGCTGGCGCCCGCCGCCGGGCTGCTGGTGGCCCTCAATCCCTTGCTGGTCTACCAGACCGCGACCGTGGACAGCACCACCATGTTCTCCCTCATTGCGGGGCTCACGCTGCTGCTCCTGGCCCGTTGCCCTGCTGCGGGACCGGGAACGTGGGCCGCGGTGGGGGTGGGCCTGGGTCTCTCCTACCTCACCCGCAACCATGGCGCACTGCTCCTCCCCGTGGCCCTCATCTTCCTGTGGCTGACGCGGCCCTCACCCCAGCCCTCTCCCAGAGGGAGAGGGGGCCGGCCTCCGGCCTCCGTTCTCAGCCCTCGCCTGCTTGCCCTGCTCCTGCCCTGGGGGCTCCTGGTGGGAGCATGGCTGGCCCGCAACGCACTGACCTTTGGCAGTCCCTTCCCGTTCCCGATGCCGACGGTCGCGCTCATCCCTGATTATCCATCGCTGTTCTGGTATCCGGCCCCGTCCGTGCGGGAGTTGCTGGCAGCCGCCGATCCCGTGGCGCACGCCTGGCTGCGCGTGCAGGCGCTGGCGCACACCAGCGTCGGTGTGCTGGGTTGGGCGTTGCTCGCCCTGGCGCCCTTCTCCCTGGCGGGGCTGTGGCTGCTGCGCCGCGACCCGGTCTTCCTGGCTGCGGGGATGGCCGGGGCCGTGTTGGTCCTGGGGAACGCCCTGGTCTTTCCGGTGCCGTCCTTAACCGGGGCCTTCTTCCACTCCGCGGGCGTCCTGGTCCCCTTCCTGACGGTGGCCGGGCTGGTCGCCTTGAAGCAGGGGACCGACCGCGTGCAGCGCGCCCTGGGCTGGCAACGCACCATCCTCCCGGTCCTCCTGGGCGGCGTGCTCGCCCTGACCCTGGCGCAACTGGTCGTGAGCCAGGCCACGGCATGGGCGCAGCACCGGGTCTGGGCCCGCCAGTTCGGGGAGGCGACGCGCTGGCTCCGGGAGCACGATCCCGCTGCCGTGGTGATCACCACCCAGCCCTACAGCCTGCACTATGCCAGCGGCCTCCCGGCGGTGGTGTTGCCCTCGGCGCAGCCGCCCACGGCTGCCCTGGAGGTCGCCCGGCGGTACGGCGCCCGCTACCTGGTGCTCACGGAGCGCTTCGGCCGCTACCCCGACGCGTTACAGGAGGCCCCGCCGGGCGCCTTCCGTTTGGCGTACCGCGCCCAAGGGCTGGAGATCTACGAGGTTGCGCCGTGAAAGGCGGACTGTTACCTGCTCGTGCCCTGCTTCCGGCTCTCGTGGCGACGCTGCTGGGGTTCGGCCTGCGGGTGTTCCGGCTGGGTGAACAGAGCCTGTGGTACGATGAAGCCTTCAGCGTCCTGCTGGCAGTGCGACCGCTGCCGAGCATCGTTGCGGGGACGGCGCTCGACACCATGCCGCCGCTGTACTACCTGCTGCTCCACGCCTGGGGACTGCCCGCGGGCGACTTCTGGGTGAGGTTTCCCTCGGCGTTCTTCGGCACCCTGACCGTCCCGTTGACGTTCGCCGTCGGAACCCGACTGCTGGGCCCGCGGGTCGGGCTGCTGGCGGCACTCATCACCGCGGTGGCGCCGTTCCAGGTGTTCTTCGGGCAGGAAGCGCGCATGTACGGTCTTCTGGGGGCGCTCTCCCTGCTGACGGTCTACTGGTTCCTGCGGATGGGGCGGCGCGACCTCGCTGCCCCTGCCCTGGGAGGGCAGGTCCCCCGGCTGGCCTTCGTGTGTGCGGGAGCGTTGGCCGTCTATACCCATGCGCTGGCCTGGCTGACGGTGGGCAGCCTGGGGCTCTGGTGGCTGCTGGCGCAGCGCGGCCGGTTCTGGCGGGACCCCGGCACTGTCCTGGCCTTCCTGGGCGTGGGCGCGCTCTACCTGCCGTGGGCGGGCATCCTCGTGGAGCAGGCGCAGCGGGTGCAAGGTTCCTTCTGGACGCCGCCGCCCACACCGTTGACCCCGCTGGCAAGTCTCTACGTCTTCACCTTCGGGCCGTTCCTGCCGGCGCCCCGGTGGTCCACCGCAGGGATAGTCCTGGTGCTCCTGGTCTTTGTCCTGGCGCTGGTGGCTGCCCGCGCGCGTCTGGCCGACTCGCACGGCCGCGCCGGGCTAGGGTTTGTTCTCTTCTGGCTGGGGATGCCCCTGGCGCTCGCGTATCTCCTCTCCCAGTTGCAGCCCATCTACCTGGAGCGTACCCTTATCGGGGCCTCCTATGGCCTGTACCTGCTGCTGGCGTGGGGGCTGCTGTACCTGCGCCCGCGCCCGGTGGCCTGGGGCCTGGGCGTCGCCGGGCTGTGCCTGGTCGGCGTTGCCCTGGGGCGGTGGTACTTCGACCCGGCGGCGGGCAAGCCGCCCCTGCGGTCCGCAGCCGTCGCTATCGCCCAGGCGTGGCAGGAGGGCGATGCCATCATCCACACGGGCGATGGCAGCTACCTGCCCCTGCGCGTCTACCTGCCGGACCGGCCCCAGGAGCTCCTGGACGGCGACCCGGAGTTCGCGGCGGGCACCGCCCGCGCGCAATCGACCCTGCGGGTGATCGGTGCGGTTCCTGTCTCGGCGGAGCACGCCGCCGCGGGCTACCGCCGGGTATGGCTGGTGCTCGCGCCGGACCACAGCCCGGAGTTCCAACAGGCCGCAGCCCAGGAGTTCGGGCGCGGCCGGCGGCTCCTGGCAGAGCAGCGCTTTGCCGGGATCGTGCTGCGCCGGTATGAATGACGGCAGCCACGGGGCCAGGCGCGCCATCTGGTGACGAAATGTGAGGCAGATCGCTTGCATTTGCCCCACCTACGGGCCATAATAAGGACCGCCATGACGACCTCATCGGACACCCGCAGACCGCGTCCCCACCGTGGGGCAGACCCGGCTCCGGCACCGGAAGCCGACCGCACTGGCGCGGGCGACGTGCCCGAGGTCTCGGTGGTGTTCCCCTGCCTGAACGAGGAGCTGACCATCGGCGCGTGTATCCGCAAGGCGCTGGAGGCCTTCCAGGAGAACGGGCTGCGGGGCGAGGTCGTGGTGTGCGACAACGGCTCCGCCGATAACTCGGTGGGCATCGCCGAGTCGCTGGAGGCGCGGGTGGTCCACCAGCCGGAGCGGGGGTACGGCAATGCCTACCTGAAGGGCATCGCGGCGGCCCGCGGCCGCTACATCGTCATTGCCGACTCGGATGATACCTACGACCTCCACGAGATCCCCCGCTTTCTGACCCCGCTACGGGAGGGCTACGACCTGGTGATGGGCAATCGCTTCACCGGGAAGATCCTGCCGGGCGCCATGCCCTGGCTGCACCAGTACATCGGCAACCCGGTGCTCTCCGGCATCCTGAACCTCTTCTTCCACACCGGCGTCGGTGATGCCCACTGCGGCATGCGGGCCTTCACCCACGAGGCCTACCCGCGCATGCGGCTGCGCACCGGGGGGATGGAGTTCGCCTCGGAGATGGTCATCAACGCGGCGCAGGCCGGCCTGAAGATCACCGAGGTGCCCATCACTTACTATCCCCGCCTGGGAGAGTCCAAGCTGCACTCCCTGCGGGACGGCTGGCGCCATCTGCGCTTCATGCTCATGCGCAGCCCGACCCACCTGTTCGTGGCGCCGGGCCTGGCGCTGTTTGTGCTGGGCCTGGTGCTGCTGCTAGCCCTGGCCCCCGGTCCCATCATCATTGGGGGCCGCTCCCTGGACCTGCACTTGATGGTGCTGGGGAGCCTGCTGGCGGTCATGGGGGCGCAGGTCATCGGCCTGGGCTTGTTCGCTAAGACCTACGGCGTGGTCCACGACTACCAGGACGAAGACCGGCTGTTCGCGGCGCTGCGGGACCGCTTTACCCTGGAGCGCGGCATCTACCTGGGGCTGGTGCTGCTGGTGGTGGGATTCGTGGTGGACTTCGTCATCCTGGCCGAGTGGGTCGCCAGCGGGTTCGGCGCGCTCAACCAGGTGCGGGCCGCGCTCTTCGGGTCCTCGCTCATGGCCCTGGGCACGCAGATTGTGTTCTCCTCCTTCCTGTTGAGCATCCTGGGCTTCGAGCGGACCAAGCGCTAGCAGGCAGGGAGGGACACCACAGGCCATGGCCGAGGTCCTCGCCAGCATCATCATTCCGACCAAGAACGGGGGGCCGGAGTTCGAGCTGACCCTGGAGCGCTGTTTCCAGCAGCGCCTCGACGGGACCTATGAGGTCATGGTCATTGATTCAGGCTCCCGCGATGGGACGGTGGAGCGGGCGGCCCGGCGGCCCCTGGACCTGGTGCAGATCCGCCCGGAGGATTTCGGCCACGGCCGCACCCGCAACTACGGCGCGACCCTGGCCCGCGGGCGCTTCCTGGTCTACCTGAGCCAGGACGCCATCCCTGCGAACGCCTCATGGCTGGCGGAGCTGTTGCGGCCCTTCCAGGACCCCCAGGTGGCCGGCGCGTACAGCCGCCAGGTCCCCAAGGACAATGCCCATCCCCTGGAGCGGTTCTTCCTGGCGAGCACCTACCACGAGCGGCCAGAGGTGCGGGACCACCAGGGCGGCGTCCGGGGACGCTGGCGGGTGCGGGACGGCTTCTTCTCCAACGTCAGCTCGGCCATCCGGCGGGACGTGCTGTTGCGGCTGCCCTTCGACGAGGGCCTGATCATGAGCGAGGACCAGCAGTGGGCGCGGGACGCCATCGCCGCGGGCTACCGCATCGTCTACCAGCCGTCCTCGGTGGTCTGCCACTCCCACGGGTATACCCTGCTCGCGGCCTTTCGGCGCAGCTTCGACAGCGGCGCCTCCCTGCGGGACATCACCCAGGATTCCCTGGCGGACGTAGTGGGCGGCGGGCTGGGGCACCTGGGGCGGGAGATGGTCTACCTGGCACAGCACGGCTACTGGGGATGGCTGCCCCTGGCGCTGCCCTATGAGGGGGCGCGGTTCCTGGGGTTCTTCCTGGGCCGCCACGCCCGGTTCCTGCCGCGGCCCCTCACCCGCCGCCTCAGCCAGTACGCCTGGTACTGGAAGTAACTTCACTACTGGGAGCACGACGGATCGCGATGCGCATTGCCATTATCGGGGCGAACGGCCAACTGGGCACCGACCTGCTGCGCCTCCTGGAGGGGACCGCGGTGGTGCCCCTCTACCACCGGGACATCGAGATCACGGATGCCCAGCAGGTCGACGCGGTGCTGGGTGCGCTGGACGTGGATGTGGTCATCAACCTGGCCGCCTACCACCGTGTCGATGAGTGCGAGTCCCAACCCGACCGGGCGCTGCTGGTCAACGGTGTGGGAGTGCGCAACCTGGCCCTGCACTGCCAGCGCCGCGGCCGGGCGCTGGTCCACTTCAGCACCGATTACGTCTTCGACGGCCGCGCCGGGCGCCCTTACCACGAAGATGACCCGCCCCTGCCCCTGAGCGCCTACGGCGCCTCCAAGGTGGCGGGGGAGCACTTCGTGCGGGCCATCTGCGACCGCTCCTACCTCATCCGCACCACCGGGC
>JACQUQ010000041.1 GCA_016210175.1 Chloroflexota bacterium
CATCGTAGCACTGCTCTCCGACAAGTTCAAGAGATTTTTCTAAAAATCCCCTCGAAACCCCTTGACAATTATAGAGAAATCTCTATAATAAGGGTAGAGAACGAACCGGCGGGGCCGACAACCACGGAAGGGAGCAACGGCAATGTCGGAGCAAGAGTTGAGCAAGGCCAAGCGGCTGGCGTCAGGCAACGGGTTCCCGGTGCTTGAGTCCCGGTGGATGGACGGGGAGGGGTTCATCCTCACGGTCAAGGACGTGGAGTTGTGCGAGAAGCTGAGCTTCGTGGCCCTGGCCGACCTGGAAGCCTACATCCAGGCGGCCATCGACGCGGAGACGCCCCACGCTGTCAGCTTCGCGGGCATCGCAGCGTAGGACGCCATCGGAACAGACCGCAGGGGCCGGTCCCACCCCCAGGATACCAGGGACCGGCCCCCTTCGCAAGGAAGGGAGAAGACACCGAGCGATGGGAGCCATGAAAGACGCCTACATGGTCGCTGAGGAAGCCCTGAGCGCCTTCCTCGCAGAGCACCCCGGCGTAGACGCCGAGGCCATCCGGGAGCGGTGGGAGCGGGCCTACTTCCTCTTCCAGGCCGGAGCGGTCGGCCCGCAGTGCCCGGAGACTGGTACCCGCCACGTCCGGGCTGAAGCCGCCCTGGGCCGGGCCAAGCTCATCCCCGGCCAGTTCACTTCGTACAGGGTGGACTTGGCGGGTCGCACCTGTGACTGCGCCGACTACACCTACCGCCTGGGGCGCAGCGACTTCCCCGGCTGGTGCAAGCACCTCCTGGCGGTGTGGATGTACACCTCCTTCGCCCACCAGCAGGCCCCGGCGCCGGAACTCCGCCGGGTGTTCTGCTCGTGCGGGGCCTTCGTCTGTTGGACGGGCTTCGGGGGTTTCTGGTACACCTGCTGGCAGTGTGGTCAGCGGCGGTACTGCGCGTCCGGGGAGACCACCCCGGCAGCGTAGCGCCAGCAAGGGGGCGGGGTGCAGGGTTGCACGGTTGCGGAGGGGGTATTTATCCCCCTCCCCCCCAACCGTTGACAGCGCCCCAGGCGAGGGCGTAGGTTCCCACCAGAAGAAAGCTCCGGTGCTGCGGCAACAGCCCGGAGCCAGCAAGCCTGAACCCTTGAAAGCGGAGGCTCACAATGGTTACGGTATCTCATCCTCGCACCAACGGCAACTCTACCCGGATCGCTCTCTACTGTCGGGTCAGTTCCGAGGACCAAGCCGAGCGCCAGACCATCCAGAACCAGATCGACTTCCTCACCCGCTGGGCGGAACTGCATCAGCGGCCCGTCGCGGAGGTCTACACCGATGACGGCGTTTCCGGCACCGTGCCCCTGGCGGAGCGCCCCGCGGGCAAGCGGCTCCTGGAGGATGCACGGGCCGGGCGGTTCAGCGTGGTGGTTCTCTATCGTCTGGACCGCTTGGGTCGCAAGCTGCGGGTGCTGCTGGACGCCTACGCCACCCTGGAAGATGCGGGCGTTGCCATCGTGAGCGCCGCCGATTGCTGGGAACCCCTACTCGCTATCGGCGCGGCGTTCCAGGACTTCCGCCGCGCCGCGGCCCCGCTGCTGCGGGCATGGAAGCAGCAACCGCCGCAGTAGCACAAACGTGCTCCCCTTTTTTTTAGTCGTGCAATTTCCTGTAGTCCTGCAAGGCGAAGCGCTCCCCCTTTTTTTTATGGTGCGCGGGCTGCGCGGCCCGCGCAGTCGAAGCGCTCCGCCTTTTCCCCGTGCCCAGCCGCGCCCAGCCGGGCCGGGGGTGCTCCCCCTCGGTGCCCCCCCTCGGTGCTCCCCCGCGGTGAAGCCCAGGCCGCGGCCCAGGCCCAGGCACGGGCTAGGCACGAAAAATGCTAACGCATTTGCTAACGGACTCGCCACAACGGGTTAGCACCAGGCATCACCACAGGAACAAAATCCCCCAGTCTCGGAAGACTGGGGGATTTTGTTCCTGATAGTACCCGTTAGCACGGCGGGAAGCCAATTAGAAGTCCGCCGCTCTATCCGGTTGAGCTACGGGGCCATGTTCCTAAACCGGGGGATGCTACTCCTCTGGGTGAGCGGCTGCTACTATCTCCCCGCACCATGCCGACCCTCGCAGCCCGACCACACCCGGTCCGCACGCTTGGGCCGCCCCTTCCCCCGGCCCCGGCGCAGCGCGACTGTCCACGTCGCCGGTGATGGCAACCGATGGATGCCCTCGTCGTTCTGATACAATTTTACGCGACAGGCCCTCTTGAAGCAACACGCTGACGCGGACGCGCCGTAGCCCGGCGAGCGATCTGCTTCATGCCGCGCACGGGCGCGCTTCAGCCCTTGGGCCACGATACGGCCGCCCTTGACGACGAGAACAAGCAGCGCACCACGCGCGTTCCTACGACGAGGTCCAGGCCGTGCTACCGCGCAACGCACGGACCTCCGGTTCTCGCCGGTGCAGTAGCTTCCGTGAGCGTGTGCGTACCCGCCATAACGCTCACGACCTCCCGGAGGCCGCTATCCGACAGATTGCACCTCGCCGGGCTCAGGCCACCCGTCGCGCTGACATTGCCACGCGCGAGAACGCTGCCCTGCCCGGTCTGCTTGCATACCTCGATGGTGCCGCAGTTGCTGGTGTTCACGCTGACAGGCGCAATGCCAGCTCTCAGCGTGCATGCGCACCACGAACGACTTGCACGCTCCGGTGACGCCCAATCCGGCGATGCTCCCGCTCTTATCGATTGTAGCGATAGCCTACCCCGCGCACGGTGACAATGAGTTGTGGATTGCCGGGATCATCCCCCAGCTTACGGCGCAGATAACTGATGTACTGCTTGACGCCGTCAAAGGATTCGGACTCCTCGCCCCAGGCCCGCTCTAAGATCTGGTCGTGGGTGAGAACCTGGCCGCGGTTCCGCACCAGGAGCTCCAGAATCCGGTATTCGGTCGGCGATAAGTGTACCAGCGCGTCGTTGACATAGACCAGACGGCGGCCGAAATCGAGGCGCAGCCGGCTATCCGCGTAGACGTCTTCCTCCTGGGCCGGGGCCGGGGTGCGGAAGCGGCGCAGCGCGGCCTTGACCCGGGCGAGGAGCTCTTGGGCGCTGAACGGCTTGGTGAGGTAGTCGTCTGCCCCGACATCGAGCCCCTGCACCTTATCTGCCTCGTGTCCTCGTGCGCTGAGGATGATAACCGGAATCTCCGACACTTCTCGTATCCGGCGGCATACCTCTAAACCATTCATCCTCGGGAGCATCACATCGAGGACGACGAGGGTAGGGTGACGCTGGTGAAACTCCCGGAGACCGACCAGCCCATCGTCGGTGGCGACGGCGGCGTAGCCCCCCTTTTCCAGCGTCAGCGTGATGAGTCTCCGGATGTCTGGATCGTCTTCAATAACCAGAATGGTGTCGTGCTGCATCATCACCATACCCCTTCCTACCGCAGCGCGACGGACCGCAGCGACGCGCTTTGCGCCTACGCAGCACGAGTCCCCGACCGGGGCGTGGTGTCCTGCTCCTCCCAGCAAGCGATGGGGAGCGGGGACCTGGCGGGGATCGTGGGGCCCGGCGGGGCCGGGGACGGTTGGCGGCGAGGGTGGCTCGTCGGGCGGCTACCGCTCCGCCAACCGTCGGTCAGAGAAAAAACGGAGCAGGGGACATACGGTTAATCACAAGCGAACCAGTTACCCGGTGCAAGTAACCTATCGCCGTGGCTCCTGCCAGATGGCCGTCGGCGGTGGTGTCCTCCGGCACTACCGTGCCAGCTTCAGCCCGTGGCGAGCGCCCCCTCCGGCATGACCTTCGCCAGCCGCCTGCTACGGGCAAGGCCCGCTGCCCCCACCGGCACCTGCCCGGACCACCACGCCGAAGCCCAGGCATCCCCGTTTTGCTACCTGCTCGCAACGCTCCTCCTACGCCCTTCGCACCTGTCCCTTGTAGTTTTGACTATACCGATACTTGCTCTATAGGAAACTATTAGCTCGTCTCGGCCCACTGGAGTCTACACAACTCTCATGGAGGAAACCACCGTGGAGCGCCCTCTCCGGGTCCTGGTGATAGAAGACGAGGAGGACGTCGCACGGCTGCTACGGGTCCACCTGGAGCGCGCCGGGTATGACGTGGCGGTGGCGCTCGATGGCCGTGCCGGTCTTGCGGCGTTCCTCGCTGCCGGCGCCGACCTGGTCCTGCTGGATGTCAAGCTGCCGGAGCTCGATGGCTGGGAGGTCTGCGCCCGCCTGCGCGCCGTCTCGGCGCTGCCCATCGTGATGGTGACGGCATGCGCCCATGAGACCGACCACCGCAAGGCCCTGAGCCTGGGCGCCGACGACTTCCTCCGCAAGCCCTTTCACGGCCGCGACCTGCTGGCACGGGTAGCGGCGGCCCTCCAGCGCCGGAGCGATGCCACCGAGCAGGAAAACCGCTCCCGTCAGCAAACGCCGGACGCCGTGCGCACCGGCGCAGCGGGAACACTTCCCACGGAATTCTAACGATCGATGTACCATAACCCGACGTTGTTCTGCCATACTCCAAGAAGAAACACGGATACTGGGCTTTGAGGAAAGGAGGGCCGAGCGTAACAATCTCTCGCGCAGTGAGTAGGGCAAAGGTTCGCACCGAACTCGAACCAAGAGGACACACCATCCCAACCCGAAGGTGGCATACTACAAGAGCATAGCCTTGTGATAAGCGCCTAAGAAAGGAGGGGCATGAGCGACTGACCAGGGTATGTTGGCAAAGAGCGCTGCCTGTGCTGGTCAAAGCCTGCCTTGAGCAGAGTCGACGGGGCAACGACCGTTCTCTTCAGTGGAGTTTCCCCTGAGCGTCGTCGAAGGGCTCAGGTCGAGTCTTTCGATAAGCTCAAGGAACTGGTTTGCCAACATACCCTAGCAGCGATGCGGGGGCAAGAAAGCTCCCACCCAATTTCAACAAAGTGGACACAGAATCCCAACCTGAAGGTGGCATACTACAAGAGGAAACCGGAAAGATTGGTAGGCAAACCAGGGAGGGAAGCCTATCGACCACGATCTCGACCACACCGCGGTTATCGAGCATCTGGAGCCTCACTGAACCCAACTCTCAATCATCAAGGAGGAGGACGAGAGTATGCTGCACACTGGTCTGAAGGCCCTGCGCCGGCTGGTTGCGGAGGAGCACGGTATCCAACACGTGGAAGAGGCCCTGCTGCTGGCGCTCATCGCGGTGGCGGCCATCACCGTCACTACGGCCCTGGGCGATGGTGTCGAAGCCGTCTTCCAGACGGCGGCCGATGAACTGGCCCCTGTCGCCGCCCCCTAGTGTTCTGTCAGGCATAAACTGATGGGTGCGACTGCCGCCGTGAACGGCGGGCCCGCCCTTCAGGGCGGCGGGATGGAACCCATCAAAACAGGATTGACAGGCCACTAGGGCAGGATCAGGAGACGTTTTCGGCATGGGCAACCAGTAGGGGCGCATGGCCATGCGCCCCTACCACCGACCGATTCCCTATAATCTCTCCTGATCGTGCACTAGCTAGCGTACAAGACAAGCCGGAACTGTATAGCATCACACTATAGATACCACTAAGGAGGAAAGACAGCATGTTTCACGCTAGTATGAAGGCCCTGCGCCGGCTGGTCAAGGATGAGGAAGGTATCCAGCACGTGGAGGAGGCCCTGCTGCTGGCGCTCATCGCGGTGGCGGCCATCACCGTCACTACGGCCCTGGGCGACGGTGTCGAAGCCGTCTTCCAGACGGCGGCCGATGAACTGGCCCCTGTCGCCGCTCCCTAGCTTCGCACAGCACTGGTCTCGGGCAATGGCTCTCCTATCACATAATTGCTGGCCTGTCGCGTCCCCGGCACCGGCAGGCCAGCTCCTGCCCACCCTGTTCCGGAGAAAGGATGCGCCGATGTGAGCCTGACCGCCGTGGAGGTGCTCGTCTTCCGGTTGCTGGCCGACGAGTGGGGCATGCAGCACGTTGAAGAAGCGCTCTTGCTCGCCCTCATTGCGCTGGCGGCGATCGCTACCATCTCCAACCTCGGTGACCTGCTGGAAACCATCTTCGGACGCATTACCGATGCGATAGCGGAAGTTGTGGCGTGAGGGCGCCGGACTGCGGCGCCTCCGCCGCTGCCCCAACGGGGGCGTGATGCACGGATGGGTCACGGAGCAGGCACACCGGGGTACGCCGAGGGATCACCCTGAGCACCGCGACCGGTCTCCTCCCGAAACGGGACCCTGCGCTGTGCTCAGGGCTGGTGAACTATTCCGGTCAGAGCCGTTCCTTGAGCCCTGTCGAAAGGATCGGCTCTGGTGCCCCGGCCCACCCCATGTTCAGGCCAGTGGGCCATGCCCCGGATGGGGCGCCACCGGGCAGGAAAAGCCGCTCGTGGTGAGCCCTTCGGCAGGCTCAGGGTGAGCGGGTTGTTTTCAGGCCAGTCCCGGAAAGCGAGGGGTGGATGGACCAGATACTTCCGTTCGTGGCCGCGCTGGTGGTCGCTACCCTGGCCGTCTGCACCGACATCAAATGCCGGCTGGTTCCCAACCTGCTGACCTTCCCAGCGATGGCGCTGGGGCTCGTCTTGCACAGCGTGACCAGCGGCTGGGACGGCCTGGGGTTCGCCAGCCTGGGCCTGGTTGCGGGGCTTGGCCTCCACCTGCTCCCCTTCTTGCTGGGGCGCATGGGGGCCGGCGATGTCAAGCTGCTGGCCGCCCTCGGCGCCTTCCTGGGTCCGTCCCTGGCGCTCTGGACTGCCCTCTACGCGGCCCTGTTCGGCGGCGTCTGGGCGCTGGTCCTCATCGTGCGCACCCTGGGCTGGGCGCCGGTGTATCTGGCCCTGAGCGGCTCGTGGAAAGCGCTGGTGACGGCCAGCGCCGGCGTCCGCGGGACCGCATTTCCCTACGCCGCGGCCCTGTGGCTCGGCGTAGTGGCAGCCTATGCCATGAGGTGATGCTGATGACTGCTCCGTGGAAACAAGCGCTCCTTGACTCCTGGGCCTGGATTGCCGGGTTGGACCCGGCCAGGACCATCCCATTGCCCCGTTCCTGGAAACAGGCGCTGCACCGCCTGCGGCAGGACGTGCGCGGCGCGCAACTGGTCGAGTTTGCTATCGTCGTGCCGATCCTGCTCCTCCTGGTGATGGGCCTCATCGACTTCGGGCGTGCCTATTTCTCCTGGATCATCATTACCAACGGCGCGCGGGAAGGGGCACGGGTCGCCGCGGTGGGCGGTACCGCGGACGCGATCTATGACCGGGTCATCAACGCCGTGAGCGGCCTCCCCACCGCCGGGTCGCCGACCCTGGAGAGTTGTCCGCCCAGCGGCAACCGGGGGTGGTGCATCCAGACCGACAATGTGCGGGGCGATCCGGGGGACGAGACGACAGTCCGGGTCCAGTACAACTTCCAGTTCCTCGTACCCGGCCTCGCCAACCTGACGCCGGGCATCATCCAGCTCACTGCCGAATCGACGATGCGCCTGGAAGGGTAGAGAAGGAGGCCGCGATGAAGGCGCTGTTCCGCAGCGCACAATACGACCAGGAAGGCGCGGTTGCGGTGTTGGTCGCCCTGCTGGTGCCGGTGATTTTCGGAATGGTCGCCCTGGTGTTCGACCTGAGCAGGGGATGGGAGAACCGGCGTCTGTTGCAGAACTGCTCGGACGCCGCGGCCCTGGCCGCGGCGCGCGAGCTTCCCAATGCGGTCCTGGCGGAAACGATGGCGAGAACCTACCTCGCCAACTGCCTGGAGACCACGGAAGTGCTCGCTGCCAGCGTCGATACGCTGATTGACCGCAACGGGGACGGTCTCCCCGACGCGGTGGAAGTGATCAGTTACCGGACGATGCCCTTCACCTTCGCCCGGATACTCGGCAGCGATGAGGGGAACATTGCGGCCCGCGCCCTGGCCGGCACGATCCAGCCGGACGACTACTGGGGCCTGGAGCCTTTCGGGGTGCAGGTCGATCCCGATCCGTGCGGGGGAGGGCTCGGGGATTACTCCATCAACGGCGTCCCCATCGTCCTTGGCGCCACCTACACCATCAAGTACGCGGCGTCCAACAACGATGTCCCGGGCAACTTCCAGCCCCTGGCCCTGGGCGGACGGGGCGGCAATGTTTATAAGAACAATGTGACCTATGGTTACCAGGGCTGGGTCGGCACCTGCGACATGGTGACGACCGAGACGGGAAACAAAGTCGGCCCGACCATCCAGGGCCTTGATGACCGTCTGGTGCCCCCCGAGTGCGACGAGACCACGCCGCGCTGGTCCGAGTGCCCGTGGGTGATCCTGGTGGCCCTCGTGCCGCCCCTCCCCAACGGTAGGGACGAGGTCCAGGTCCTGACCTTCGCCTTCTTCGTCGTGGAGGAGTACCAGAGCACAGGGAACCAGTTGGCCGAAATTACGGGGCGGCTCATCGATACCACCAACCGGTACCTCCTCAGCGGAGAGTACCGCGGGGAGGACGCCTGCGACCCAACGCTGGGATTGCCCTGCGGCCTGCGGCTGCTGGAGTAAGCCGAGCACCGCGAAGACTGCGCTAGTGCTTTGTCACGGGTGAATTGCTGGATGGTAGGGGCGGGTTTCAAACCCGCCCCTACCGAGCAGAATCCCGCAAATCACGGCTGACAGGCCACGAGGGCGTGTTGGCAAAGTTTTTGGTAGGGGTAGGGGCGGACCCTTCGGCAAGCTCAGGGCAGGGCAGGCCCTGGTGTTCGCCCTGGGGGGCAGGGTGGGGCGAATACCAGATTCGCCCCTACCAGTCCATTCCCGAACATGTCTCCTGATCCTACACCGGACAGCATTACGAGAGCGCCTGCCCCCTCCCCACCACGGGAGAGGGCAGGCGCTTCTCCCTGCCAGCTGCGAAGGAGGCGCCCGCGCCCCAGGCGCGAATTCCTACCAAACCTGCACCCGGCCTATAGGGGGTTCTCACCGTCTGGCACCCACAATAGAGAGGCTAGAGCGCAGAAGCATCGAGACTGGAGGAAGAGGGAGGAGCGCCATGATCACACGGAGCAGGAAGCAGGTACTGGGTATCGCCGCCGTCTTTGGGCTGATGGCCGCGGGGCTTACCGCCTACACCATCGACCAGGCCGGCCAGGATGCCGCCGCGATGGAACGCGTGGTGGTCGCCAAGCGGGACATCCCGGCGCGCACCAAAGTGAGTGCAGACGAGTTGATCGTCAAGCTGGTCCCCAAAGGCGCGCGGCACCCCGAGGCGATGAGCACGATGGAGCCGCTCATCGGCAAGGTGACCAGGCAGCCCATCACGTCGGAGGAGCAGATCCTCACCAGCAAGTTCTTCGGGGCGCGGCAGGAGTCAGGGCTGGCCTTCGTCGTCCCGCCCGGCCGGCGTGCGGTGGCCGTCAGCGTTGACGAGCACAATAGCGCCGGCGGGCTGATCGCCGCCGGCGATAAGGTGGACATCATCGGGGCCTGTAACGTCGCTGCCACCGGGTCCGGTGGGCAGGAGGTCACCAAGGCCATCTTCGCCCTCCAGTCCATCGAGGTCCTGGCGGTGGCGCAGAAGGTCGTGGGTGAGGAAGCCACTGAGCCCCTGGACGCCCTGAAGACCACGAACGACAGCAAGACCCTCTCGACGCCGCGCCAGCCGTCACGGCAGGCCACAGCGAAGACCATCACCCTGGCGCTCACCCCCCACGAAACCCAGTCCGTCGTCTTGTTGGAGGAAAACGCGACCTGTAGCCTCCGCCTGGTCCTCCGCAGCCCGAACGACGGGGAGCAGCCCGATATGCCCGAGGCTATCTTCGACCCCAGCCTGCCGCTGAGCGGTCAGGTGCGGCGCTAGTGCGCGGTCAAGTCCGCTTTGTGGAGGGGAAGCTGTGATGAACGACGCCTACGGGATTGTCCTGGTAGACGAGGCACAGGAGGACCGGCTGCGCCTCCGCAAGGAGGTAAGTGCGGCCGGGATCTCAGTCGTGGGGGAGGCGAGCTCGACCCAGGAAGCAGTGACGCTCGCGCACGAAGCGCAGCCCGACGCCATGGTGATCAGCGTGGAGGAGCCTCTCGCGCGGGCCCTGCGGACTATCGAGATGCTGGCCACCGCCCTGTCCGAGACGCCCATTATCGCCGTCTCCTCGGAGCACAGCCGGGAGATCCTGCGGAAGGCCGTGTTAGCCGGCGCCCGTGATGTCCTGAGCCGGCCGCTGCGCAAGGACGAACTGGTTGAGACCCTTGCCGTGGTGGTGAAGCGGCGAGAACAGCGCGGCTGGACCGAAGGCAACGGGGCCCCGCTCCCCCAAGGGACCGTGGTGTCGGTGTTCGGCCCGAAAGGCGGCGTCGGGAAGACCACCCTGGCCATCAACCTGGGGGTCCACCTGGCAACCCAGAGCAAAGAGCGGGTCATCGTGGTGGACCTGGACACGCAGGTCGGCGCCGCCGCGGTGATGCTCAACCTCCTTCCCAACCGGACCATCGTCGACGTGCTCCAGAACATGCGCCACGTCGATCGCGATGTGCTGAAGAGCTTCGTCGTTGAGCATGCCTCCGGGCTCGCGCTGCTGCCTGCCCCCATCTGGACCACGGAACAGGAGGAAGAGCTCCCGGCCGACGACGTGGGGCGGCTCCTGGGCCTGCTGTCGTCCTACTACGACTACGTGATTATCGATACTCCGCCCCGACTCGACGCCGTCGTGCTGCGCTCGCTCCAGGCGTCCACCTTCATCCTGCTGATGACCAGCCTGGAGGTGGCCTCGCTCCACGCCACCAAGCGGGTCCTGGAGCGGATAGGCAAGTGGGAATTCGCCAAGGACAAGATCAAGGTCGTCACCAACGTGAGCAACTCGGCCAATAGCCTCGGCCAGCGCGATATTGAGGCGGCCCTGGGGTACGAAGTGTTCTGGAGTCTTCCCCACGACCCCAACGTCGCCATAGCCAGCCAGGTCGGGCAGCCGGTCGTCCAGGCCTATCCCAGGTCCAAGGCCTCGCAATCCATCAGCCAGCTCCATTACACCCTGATCGGGGCGCAGCCGGCGCGCAGTGGCGGTCTCGGCACGCTCCTCAGGGGCTGGAAGAGCTAACGAGGAGGTGCGTCCATGACGAATCTGAGCACGGCTCGCAACCAGCACCAGCACCCTGCCGCCGGGGTAGGCCCGGCGAACGGCGGGGAACCCCAGGACGCCAGCTACCGCCAGATCAAGTACGAGGTCCACCAGAAGCTCATCGCGGAGTTGGACCCGGTCAAGATCGGCCAGCAGCGTGCCGAGCACCAGCGGGAAATGCTGGAAGATGCCATTAGTCAATTGCTCCTGCGGGAGGGGATCACGCTCCCGCGGCCGGCGCGGCAAACCCTTATCCAGGAGCTGTGCAACGAAGTCCTGGGGTTCGGCCCGCTGGAGCCGCTCCTGAGCGATCCCTCGATTTCCGAGATCATGGTCAATACTCCCAACGAGGTGTATGTGGAGCGGAGCGGCGTGCTGGAAGAGAGCGGCGTCCGCTTCCGGGACGACGCCCATATCATGGCTATTGTCGATAAGATCCTCGCCCCGCTCAACCGGCGGATAGACGAAAGCTCGCCGATGGTGGACGCGCGGCTCCCCTCTGGCTACCGCGTAAACGTCATTGTCCCACCGCTCGCGCTGCGGGGGCCGGCGATCACGATCCGGAAGTTCTTCAACGACCGCTTTGCCCTCGACGACATGGTCCGCATCGGCACACTCTCGCAGGAGGTGGCGGAGTTCCTGAAGGCCTGCGTGGCGGCCCGGCTCAATATCCTGATTGCGGGCGGCACCGGCTCCGGGAAGACTACCCTGTTGAACGCGCTGTCCGCCTTTATCCCGCCGGGCGAGCGGGTCGTGACCATCGAGGACCCCGCCGAGCTTCAGCTGAAGGGCAAGCACGTCGTCAGCCTGGAGACCCGGCCTCCCACCATCGAGGGCAAGCACCAGGTCACCCAGCGCGAGCTGGTGGTCAACGCCCTCCGCATGCGCCCGGACCGGATTATCGTGGGCGAGGTGCGCGCTGGGGAGGCCTTCGACATGATGCAAGCGATGAATACCGGCCACGAAGGCTCTATCTGTACCGTCCACGCCAACACGCCGCGCGACGCGCTGGCCCGGATTGAGAACATGGTGCTGATGGCCGGGTTCGACCTGCCCGTGCGGGCTATCCGCGAGCAGATCGCCTCCGCCATCCACCTCATCGTCTACATCGGCAGGATGCGGGACGGCGTACGCCGGATCACCCACGTGAGCGAGGTGTCGGGCATGGAGCAGCAGACGGTGACCATGCAGGACCTCTTCGTGTTCGAGCAAGCCGGCATCGACAAAGAGGGCCGGATTCTCGGCAGGTTGACGCCCACCGGCCTGCCACCGCGGTTTATGGAGCGCATTACCCAGGCCGGCATCGAGCTGAAGCCCGACCTGTTCCGGCGTCCGGGAGGCTGGTAGCTTATGATCACCATCGGCGAGTATGGGATGTTCTTGACGGTCCTGCTGTCCCTGGTCTTCGCCTCCGTGGGGCTGCTGGTCGTGGCGGCCCTCGCCGCGGGAACGCAGCAGGCGACGCAGGAGCGCCTCCAGCGCTACACCAGCGCCGCGGACGCGGCGGACACCGCGACGCCCCAGGCCGAGGTCCTGCGGGACCGACGGTATAGCTCCATCGGCCGGCTGGATGTGCTGCTCCATAACCATGCCCTGGCCGACGCCGCAGCACGGGACCTGGCGATGGCCAGGGTCCCGCTCCGGGCCGGCGAATATTTCCTGCTCATGCTGGTGTGCGGCGCGGTCAGCGCGTACCTGGCCTTGACGCTCACCGCAAGCCCCGTCGCGGGCGCCGTTGCCGGGCTCCTGGGCGTCCTGGCACCGAGGATGTACGTGAACCGGCGCAAGGCCCAGCGGGTCAAGGCGCTGGAAGACCAGCTGGTCGACTTCCTTTCCCTGTGCTCCAATACCCTGCGCTCTGGCTGGGGCTTCTTGCAGGCCCTGGAGCACGCCGCCCAGGAGTTGCCCGCGCCGATCTCGGAGGAGATCCGCCAGGTGCTCCAAGAGGTCAGCCTGGGAGCGTCGCCGGAGCAGGCGCTCCACGCCATGCAGCAGCGCATCCCGAGCTATGACCTCGAGCTCATTGTGACGGCGGTGCTCATCCAGCGGAAGGTGGGCGGGAACCTGGCGGAGATGCTGGACAACATCGCCCACACCATCCGGGCACGGGTGGAGCTGCTGGGAGAGATCCGCATTGTCACGGCCGAGTCCCGCATGTCCATGTGGGTGCTGGCCCTGCTCCCCATCTTCCTGCTGCTGATTCTCTCATCGGTGCAGCCCACCTATATCCGGCCGCTCCTGGTCGAGCCAACCGGCAGGCTTATCCTCATGGTAGCGGCAGGCCTGGAGTTCATCGGGATCCTGGTACTGCGGCGTATGGCCACCATCAACGTGTGAGGAGGAAAGGCCGGTGTCTGACCTGGCGGTTTGGGCTCCCATCTTAATTTTCCTTGGGGTCACGCTGGCGATGGCGGTGGCCCTCACGCCCCGGAGCGGTACCGTCCGCGCTCGCCTGGAGAGCTACGCCACGGTGCCGGGGCGCGCCGAGGTGCCGGGCGAAGCGTCCCGGTCCCTGTTCGATAGGCTGCTCCTGCCCGGGCTGCAACGCCTGGCCGGGACCATCAACCGTGCGGCGCCGGATACCGTGGCGCAGGAGAGCGCCAAGCGGCTCCAGCAGGCCGGGAACCCGGCTGGGCTGACCGTTGGCACCTTTCTGCTCCTCAAGGCGGTCCTGCTCCTGGTGTTGCCCGGCGCGTACGGGTTCTACCTCTGGCAGCACGGGGGAGCAGGGCTACTCCACCTGGGCATCCTCCTGGGGCTCTGCTATGTGGGCTACCGAGCGCCGGATGTTTGGCTCGATATGCAGATCAGCGCACGCCGGGCGGCCGTGACCCGGGCCTTGCCCGATGCCCTCGACCTGATCGTGACCTGCGTCGCCGCGGGCCTGGGGTTCGAGGCCGCCCTGGCCCGGGTGGCCGATCGCGTGAAGGGCCCCCTGTCCGAGGAGATCCGGCGCACCCTGGCCGAGATGAGCATGGGGAAGCGTCGCCGCGATGCGCTGCGGGCGCTGGCGGATCGCAGCCAGGCCCCGGACCTGGTCTCTTTCGTGGCGGTGGTCATGCAGGCCGACCAGACGGGCGTGAGCATCGGCCACGTGCTGCGGGTCCAGGCGGATGCGCTCCGGGTGCGGCGCCGGCAGCGGGCCCAGGAAGAGGGGAGGAAGGCACCCTTGAAGATGCTGTTCCCGATGATTTTCTTCATCCTCCCCGCTACCTTTGCGGTTATTCTCGGGCCCGCAGCCCTGAGCCTCATGGAAAACTTTCGCGTCTTTGGTGGCCGCTAGGGTGCCCGACACCCGGAGGTCAGCGTCGTCGCCGATCAAGGAGGGGAAGCTATGACGACGAACAGCGGAGCAGCGCGTTGTCAGCACCACTGGCTCATCACCCCGTCCGAAGCGCCCACTGCGCTGGGGACCTGTCGCAAGTGCGGTGCGTACCGGCTCTTCCAGGACCGGGTTGCCCACGAACCGCCCCACGCGCGGCCCGGCCGCCAGCAGGAGGCGCACCTCTTGAGCCTCGACGCGTTGTTGGAGCTTGAACTACGGGAAGAAGATTTCACCCGGCACACCCGGGCCGCGTGATGACGAGCGGGGCCCAGGGGCGAGCCGATGCTCCGGCTCCGGAGGAGGGGGGGACTTGCCATGAGGAATACGCGCACTGCCGCGCACAAATTGGGACAGCTCGGCTGGTACGGGCAGCGGTACCATATGCACTGGGCCATTATGGCCATCATTTCCCTGGGAATGGCGCTCCTCGGACTGCTGCCGGTGGGCGTGGTCGCGGCGCCCGGACTCACGGTCCGCATTCAGGGAGTAGATGCTTCCGAGTTTCCCTGGGTGACCAGCCGCCTAACGGTCCTGAACGGGGACGGCTATCCCGTGCAGGGGCTACATCCTGCCAACTTCGCGCTCACGGAAGATGGGGTGCCGGTCGAAGCCATGGAGCTGCTGCCTGGGGCGGAGAGTAAGGAGCCGTTGGCCGTGGTCGTGGTGGTAGACGTGAGCGGCAGTGTGCAGGCCCAGGCGATGCAGGACGCGAAAACCGCGGCCGCGACCTTCATCAAGGGGCTGGACGAGCAGGACCAGGTAAGCCTCATGGCCTTCTCCACCGGCGTGCGACCACTGACCGGCTTCACCAGCGACAAGCAGGCCCTGCTCCAGGCGGTGAACGCGCTGCGGGTCGGGGGCAGCACTGCGCTGTATGACGCCCTTGCCGCCGCGGTCGAGGCCGCTGGCCGCAGCCGCGCGGCGCGCCGGGTGGTCGTCCTGGAGACCGACGGCTACGATACGAGTAGCAAGGCCAAGCTGGAGGACGGGATCGCCCTGGCCCGCCAGTTGGGGGTGCGCGTCTACACCATCGGGTTGGGGACGGACCTGGACAAGAACATCCTGAACCAGATGGCCGTCGCGACGGGCGGCACCGCCCTGTTTGCGCCCACCTCCGGCGACCTGGCGCAGGCCTACCAGGAGATTTCCGGCCAGCTACGGAGCCAGTACGTGGTGCGGTACCGCTCGCCGGCGCCGAAGGGAGCCAAGGGCTACCGCCTTGCCGTCACGGTCAGCCACCTGCAAGACCAGGCCAGCGCCGAGACGACCTTTACCGCGAACCCGGCACCGCCCCGGATCACGGGATTTTCCCTGGCCGACGGGGCCGTGCTCTCCGCACCTGCTACGGTGGCAGTAGACGTGGCCGCGGTACACCCGGTGACCGCAGTCTGGCTCGAAGTCGGCGGCCGCCGCATCGCACAGACCAGCGCGCCGCCGTTCAGCTTTACGCTGGACCCCCACCAATTGCCCGGTGGTCAGCAGGATGTCACGGTCGGCGTCACCGACCGCGCCGGGAGCACGGCCAGTACGCGTGTCTTCGTCACCATCCCCGCCGGGACAGGAGCGGGAGCGGCGCCGGGACTGGGCTTCCTGGCCCTGGTCGGCATTGACCAACGTCTGCTCCTGGTGGTCCTGAGCCTGGTGATCCTCGCGGCCGTGCTGGCGTACGAAGCGTGGAAGCTGGCGCACACCGCCCGGCAGCGGCTCCAGCACGTCACCTGTCCCACCTGCAAGGCCCAGTACCCGGCGTATGAAGGGACGTGCCCGGACTGCTGGGTGGAACAGCGCCTGGAGCAGGAGGCGCACCGGACCCTGGCTGATGTGCTTGTCGAGAACAAGCTGCTCGGCCGGGAAGACCTGGAGGCGGCCCTGGCGCAGAGTGCCGCGCAGCGGAAGCCGCTGGAGGCGCTCTTGCTGGAGTCGGGGAAGGTGCGTGCGGAGCAACTGCACCAGGCCCGGTTCTACCTGAGCCGTTCGGCGGCGATGGTAGACCGGCGGCGGGAGTTGCTGGCAAGCCGCACCAAGAAGCACGTCTGGGATGCCAAGGTCTTTGCGCCCGGTCTGGTGGTGCTGGCAGCGGCGCTCGCGGTGTTGCTGCTGGCAGCCGCGCTGTGGGGGGTGGGGCTCACCCGGCTTTGAGCGACGCCAGGGAGTCCGGGGGGAGATGCCGCCGGCAAGGAACCGCCGGAAGACCGGCCGGGCGTAGCGCACGGGAATCGCAGGGGCTCCGTCCCTGCGATTCCCGCTTCCCGGCAGAGCCTCATGTCCACTCCTGATGCTGCATGACGCCCTGCTACACCATTGAGGACGGCGTTCCCTGGGTGTCGCTCGAGGAGTGTGCTTGCTCAGGGCCAGGGAGCGACGCGGGGGGACCCGGCAACGCTATGCTGAAGGACGTCCCCGTGCCAGGCTCGCTGGTGAACCAGATGACGCCCCCCAAGCGCTCGACCAGCGACTTGGTAATCGCCAGGCCCAGGCCGGTCCCCTTGACCTGAAGGCGACGGGAAGCGCTGCTGCGGAAGAACCGTGTGAAGATCTTCGGCTGCTCTTCTGCAGGGATGCCGATACCGGTATCGGCCACGGTGATCGTCACCTCGCCAGGCTGTCCCCGCACGTGGACCGTCACCCGGCCACCGTCGAGCGTATATTTGCACGCATTGCTCAGCAGGTTGGAGAGCACTTGTTGTAGCCGATCGCGATCCGTCGTGACCAGCAGTGGCTCCTCCGGGATAGCCAACTCGAGCGTGAGGTGTTTGGCCTGCGCCTCAGCGACAAAGCACTCCACGGCTTGTCGCACCAGGATCCCTATCTCGTAGGTCTGGAGGTGCAACTGCGTCATCCCCGCCTCGATGCGGGAAAGATCGAGCAGGTCCTCCACCAAGAGCACTAACCGGTCCACGTTCGACTGCACTACCTCTAAATATTCACTGTAGTTCTGCACTACTTCTTGGTTTTCCGCAATGAGTTCGACGTATCCTTTAATGGCGGTAAGGGGCGTGCGGAGCTCGTGGGAGACCGCGGAAACGAATTCTTGTGACAGCTGCACACGCCGGTCCCAGTCACTCACATCCCACCAGGAACACACCGTGAGCCCGGGTTGGCCCCCACTCCCTGGGATGGGCTTCCGACTCACGTGAAACGTCTTGGCGCCGATGGTACAGACCTGGAGGACCCCATCCTCCTGGTGCAGCAAATTCCCCAGGGGGCTGGTTGGGCTGTGTACCTCAGCAGCTTTGGGATTGCTGTACAGGACCTCCTGTTCCTGGTCGAGCACAATTACTCCCGCTTCCAGACTGGAGAGCACCGCCTGCCGAAAGTGCTGCTCCTTGCCCAGCTGTTCCTGGAGCCGCAAGCGCCGGAAGAGCTCGACACACGCCCCCCAGAACAGCAGCCCGAAGCCGATAATCCCAAACACGACGTCCTTGAGCAGGAAATGCATGGGATCGGTGGGACTGATGAGGGGAAGCGCGGCAAGAGATGGAACATCGCCGACAATATCCATCACCGTCCAGCCCAGCACCGCGCCTATTCCCAGTTTGATGAGGACGGGGACATCAAACTGTTGCTGCACATGTTTCAAGTAGAGATAGGACAAGGGTACCAGAATCATGAAGAGCTGAAGCCAGTTAATCGTGGCGGTGGCTTCCAGGGTTGCCAGATAGTTCCACATTGCTCGCCTCGCGTTCTCCCTGGTACGTTGCGCCAAGCCGGTGCCGAGCGCGGAGCAAGCGCCGTGCCGCCTCGCCCGCGCGGTGCAGGGGCAGCGTCATCCCACGTCAACGCGGTCTGCACGTCCACGGACCAACCGGCTCCCGGCGCCACTGCTCTCGGCGGTAGGAGGGAGCAGCCATCCCTTCCCGGCACAGCGCATGCGGACGTCCCGCCCTTTACCGCTGCCCTCTGTATCCCAGGCTTTCACCCACAGGAGCATCCGCGTTCGTCGTCTCTACAAGAGAGCGTCTCGCCAAAGAAAAAGTTCATGGATTCCCTGTTACAACGTAGCTACCCCAGCGTGATGCGTAGCTTTATACCAAGAAGCTCTGTACGGCTTCGTGCCGCATTCCGGGCCGGGACCGGGTGGGCGACCGTTCCTGCCCACCCATCCTGTCCGCAGCAGCCAGGGAGCGCGCCAGAGCGGAGCGGTTCATTGCGCTTGTCAGAGCAGGCTACGCCGACGGAACCTCACCAGAGCCGGCACTATTATCAATATCGCGAACTTCCCTTACGCTCGAGGCTTTTGGAGCGTTTTCCTTTCGGGTACACGTCTCGGGCTCTGGGGGGAACGCAAGCGATCCCGGCATTGGTGGATGGAGGTAGTGGAGGTAGCAGGGAGGAAGGTCGTTGCACATGGCTCGCAAGCCCTCGCACTGGGCGACCAACGCAGCAGGGAGGACTCACCAGGGAGGAAGATGGGAGGCCGAGCGCCCCAGGGGTACGCGCCGGCGCAAGCTAGCCTTACTGACGGCGGTGCTGGTGTCGATGGTTCTCGGCGCTACCCACGCGTTCGCCATCACCGCGCCCAATGTCTTCAACTTCGAAGTCGAGGGGGATCTGCGGTCAGGCACAAGTTTTGGTGGCGGTGATGACTGGGCGCAAGGCTCCAGTGGCCTCGGCGTGCTCATCCCGGCTCCCGGCCAGCCGACCAACGGGACGGTCGCCCCGCTCGACAATCCGGCGGAACCGGGGAAGGCCTTCGCCCTCCGGGACAAGATCGCGGCCGAGGGGAGCAACGCTGACGACGCCCTCATCACGAATAACAAGGAGACGGACTTCCAGGATAGCAACGGCGACGGCCTGGCCGACGACCCGTCGATCACCGATTGGAGCATCGGTCTGGGGCAGGTACCGCCCAGCAAGGATGACTTGAGCTACGTTTACCTCTATCATGATCTGGCTAACCGGAACAACGTCGTCTACATGGCCTTCGAGCGGACCAACATTCTCGGCACCTCCCATGTAGACTTCGAGTTCAATCACCTCGACACGGTCCCTTGTCCCTCCAACCCGGCCACCCGTTGCCCGCAGCGGACCAACGGGGACGTGCTCATTGCCTTCGACATCACCAACGGGGGAGCAGTGGTCACGCCGCGGCTGTTCCTGTGGGACACCAGCGACTGGCCGACCACGCCGCAGGAGCAGCGGGAGTACCCGTGGCGCGAAAGCGCGGTGAACCTCTCGGATAAGATCATCGCAACGACCAATGCCGACCCGAATGGCATCCCGGCTGGGCCGTGGGGCTCGGTGGATTCCAAAGGCGCCTCGCGGAGCACTATCCCGCAGTTCGGCTTCTTCGAGATTGCGGCGGACTTCGGTGCGCTCGGCCTGGCGATCGGGTGTCCCGGCTTCGCCACCCTCCAGGTCAAGAGTCGCTCCGCCGCGGCGATTGACGCCGACCTGAAGGACTATGGTGTCCTTTCCATCGAGCTCGACCACTGCGGCTCCATCAGCGGGCAGAAGTTCCACGACCTGAACGCCGATGGCGTGAAGGACGCCGGGGAGCCGGGCCTGAGCGGCTGGGAGATCCACCTGTTCGGCACCACCGACGATGGCGCTTCCGTCCATGACCACACCACGACCGACGCCAATGGCAACTATAGCTTCCCCAAGGTGCTGCGCGGCAGCTACACCGTGTGCGAGACGCTGCAAGTGGACTGGACCCAGTCCTTCCCCACCGCGGGCGCCGGGACCGTGAGCTGCGTGGGCCACAGCGGTGGCGGTGGCGGCGCGCCGGTGGGCCTGGGCTAC
>JACQUQ010000042.1 GCA_016210175.1 Chloroflexota bacterium
ACAACCCATCAATCCTTCATTGACAGAACACTAGTCACCGCGGGCCAAGCTGCGCGGGGATGGGATTGGCCGGTCGGATTCCCAGGGTATCCTCCCGAGCCCGTTGTTCTCGCTGCCAGGCATAGTCCACCACCGGCTCGAAGCGATCAGGGTACAGCGCCTGCCAGACCTGCTTGCGGATGATCCAGTTCTCCGCGTCTTCCTCCAGAACCTGGAACCACAGCTCCAGAGCCGCCGCCGTCTGCCCTTGATGCAGGAGCCGGACGCCCTCCTCGAACCGGGAGGCGCCTGTTTGGCCGGCGTCCACGGCCGGGACGCTGGTGGCCGGACCCAGGGCCAGGGCCGCCAGCACGGCCTCCTGATCCTCGCGCCGCCCGATGTGGAAGCCGCCCAGCTTCTGGTAGCGCAGTACCCCGGTCTCATCAATGACCCAGGCGTTCGGGATAGCCTTGAAGCCCCAGCGCTGTGCCAGGCTGCCGCCCTGGTCCACCACCGTAGGGAACGTCGCCCCAGCCCGCTGGTGCCAGGGACGGGCCGCCTGCGGTCCCTGGGCATCCATCGCTATCGAAAGGAACACGAAATCCTGCGCTCGTTGATGCCGGGTGACGAAGTCCTGCCATCCAGGCAGTTGCTCCCGGCAAGCTCACCATGAAGCCCAGGCGAAGAGCACCACCTTCCTGCCCCTGAGGGCTGAGAGCGTCCATTCCCGGCCGTCCAGGTCCGTCAGCATGAAATCAGGTACGATTTGGCCGACTTCCACCGACATCGTCGCTCCTTTCTGCGACCGCCTCCCCCTGGCTGCGGCCACTGCACCAGCATACCACTATTGCCGTAGCGCTCCTGCTCTCCCAGATTCGTGCCCTCGACCAGGAACCATTGCGGCGTTGCAGCACCGCGTCGGCGCTGGTCTGCTGGAGACCAACGCCATAGGATAGACGAGGTCGGAAGCAGGAGGCACCGTCATTCATCCTGCGGCCGGGTCGGTGTCACCGTTGGCGCGGCTCGCCGAGGCGCGGCGGGACTCGGCTTGCTTCAGGTTGACCGCGCTGTTGATGAGCGCGATGTGAGTGAACCCCTGTGGGAAGTTGCCCAGGAACTCGCCGGTGGCCGGGTCGATCTCCTCCGAGTAGAGGCCCAGGGGGTTGGCATGGCCCAGCATGGTCTCGAAGAGCGCCCGTGCCTCGTCAACGCGGCCAGCGAAGGCCAGGCAGTCCACCAGCCAGAAGGTACAGATGGAGAAGGCCCCCTCCCCACCGGGCAGGCCATCGTCACCCAGGTAGCGGTAGACCAGACCGTTGCGGGTCAGCCGGTCCCGGATCGCGGCGATAGTGGCGGCCATCCGCGGATCCCGTACATCGATGAAGCCCACCAGGGGCAGCAGCAGGGCGCTGGCGTCCAGGGTCGTGCTGCCGAAGGCTTGCGTGAACGCTCCGGCCGGGTCGGAATAGCCCTGCTGGAGGATGGCCTGGCGCAGCCGGTCCCGTTCCTGCTGCCAGCGCTCCACCGGCGCGGGAAGGTCGTAGGCGGCGGCCAGGCGCAGCCCGCGGTCCAGAGCCACCCAACACATGACCTTGGAGTGCAGGAAGTGCTGCGGCCCGCCGCGCACTTCCCAGATGCCGCTGTCCGGCTCGCCCCAGTGGTCCGCGACGTAGTCCACCAGGCTCCGCAGCAGGTCCCACATCGGCCCCGTCAGGGATTCGCCGTAGCGGTCGGCGCCGCGCAGCTTGTGGAAGTAGAGGTAGGCGCTATCGATGACCTCCCCGAAGACATCGAGCTGGCGCTGGGTATGGGCCGCGTTGCCGACCCGCACCGGCCGGGAGCCCCGATAGCCGCTCAGGTGGTCCAGGGCATGCTCCGGCAGATCGCGCTCTTCCTGCACACCGTACATGATCTGGAGATCGGTGCCGCACGCCATGCACACCCGCTCGATCCAGTGCATGAAGTCGTGGGCTTCGTCGAGGTAGCCCAGCAGCCCCAGCGCGTAGAGGGTGAAGGTAGCGTCCCGCAGCCAGCAGTAGCGGTAGTCCCAGTTGCGGACCCCGCCGATCTCCTCCGGCAAAGAGGTGGTGGGGGCGGCGACGATCGCGCCGCTCGGCTCGTAGGTCAGGAGCTTCAGGGCCAGAGCGCTGCGCACCACGGCATTCCGGTAGGGGCCTGTGTACTGGCAGCAGGCAGCCCAGGTCTGCCAGTAGGCGATGGTCTCGTCCATGCGGCGCACCACGGCCTGAGGAGACGGGCCGGCCAGTTCCCGGTCCGAGCAGACGCACACCAGGCGCTCTCCGGCGCGGACGACCTGGCGGCTCCAGACGGCTGCGCCATCGCAGGAAAGCGGCCACGACCCGGCCAGCCACGCCTCACCCCCTGCCCAGCGCCAGCGCACGACGCTGGCAGACTCCTGCTCCACCTCCGGGACCTGGCGGGCGAAATCTGGCGTCACCCAGCAGCGCAGTTCCACCTCCACCGCACCTTCCACACCTTCGACCACCCGCAGGATCTCGTGGGGACGGTCCTCCTCCTGGTCGGCCGCGTGCTCCTGGTGTCCGCCGGCAGTGAAGGCATCACGCAGACGGACCACGCCGTGCTCGGTGCGAAACACCGTCTCCAGCACGTTGGTGTCGTCCACGTAGCGGCGCTCGACCAGCACCCGCGACGCGGTCGGGCGGACCTGGAAGCAGCCGCCCTGCCGTGCGTCCAGCAGACGGAGGAACAGCGCCGGGCTGTCCACATGGGGCAGCACACACCAGTCGATGCTCCCATCGCTACTGATCAGCGCCGCCCCGTGGGCATCGCCGATCATGGCGTAGTCGGAGATCGGGCGGTACTGGTCCGCGTTGCCGGCCGCCTCATCGGGAGACCTCATGAGATGGTCTACCATCGTTACGCTCCGCGAATGACGGTGCCCGGCCTGCTCGTCTTGCCCGCCATATTACAACGCTCCGTAGACCAGGGCAACCACCAGGCCGTACACCAGGTGCCCCATGAGCATACCAGCCATCATCATGGGGCCGGCTTTCATCTCAGGCGGCCGGGGGTGTATGCCGACCATCATCGGCATCCCGACCATGGCGACCACCGTGTGGACCGCCCCGAAGCTGAGGCCCCACAGCCACGTCGGGCTGCCGATACCGAAGCTCCACACGAGCGCGTACACCAGCGCAAAGACCACGCCCATCATGAAATGGGTCATGGTACCGATGGCCAGCGCGGTGGCCTTGTTCGCGATGAACATGGACCCTTGCATGCCAATGATGTCCATCTTCGGCATCCCCATCATGGGCGCGGCGTACATCAGCATGGTCATGGCTGCGGTGCCTGCCAGTCCAGCGATAATCGCTCCAACGAAGTTCATAGCGTGCGCTCCTTTTCCCTGATAGGCGTGTGCGCGGCACGGCACTGCGCCGACGGGTGGCTCCTTCCAGCCGCGGTACCGCACCTGCGGTATAGTCATCGTAACCGGAAGTGTGGGCCGTCTCTGTAAGCTTCCTTACCGAACGTAGCTCGTATGCGTACCGTGACAGGGCCAACGTAAGCTTCGCTACGGTACGGGCGCTCCAGCCCCGGTACACTTTACGATTGAGGCTGGAGCGTGATGCCCCATGGAGAGGGAGGAGTATGCGGTGGGCGGAGCACCGATAGATTGCGCGGAGGCGGAGCGACGGCTCCAAGCCTACGCGACGCGGGAACTGACCGACTCGGAGATCGCGGAGGTCGAGCACCATCTCGTAGCCTGCCTGAACTGCCGGATGCACTTCGAGCTGGAAACGCGGCTGCGGCGTCTGCGCGAGCGGCGCCAACGGGCAGAGGACAGGGCCATTGCGCCAGCACCGGGGGACCACCTCCTGCGTCGCTTTACGATTATTAGCCTTGCACTGACCATCCTCGCGACCGTGCTCACGACCTCCATCATGGGTCAGTTGGTGCAGTCGTACCTGCTGGGACAGGTGGAGAGTGAAACCATCGCCCGGCTCGACCGGTTCATCCTGCCCTTATTCCCTGACCAGGGGGTGGATGCACCCCTTGCTGCCGAGCGTGTACGACACATTGACGCGGCCATGCGCAAGTACCTTCTGGAACATCCTATTGCGCGCATTGCCCTCTGGGACCGAAACGGACGGCTGGCGTATGAGAGCGGCCCGACCGGGGATCCTCGCTCCGAGGCCCCGATAGCCGACACGTCCGCCGACGCTCCCCGCCACGACATCCTGGTGCGTCCTCCCGGCCGTGTGCTGCGGGTCTTCCAACCTGTGGTCAGGAATGGCGTGGTGCTGGGCATCTACGAGGTGAACCAGGACTTCGAGCCGTTGGCCGCGCACATCAGCGAGTTGCAGACCTTTGCTGCGGTCAGCGTCGTGGGATTCAGCCTCGGCCTCTACCTCCTCCTCTTCCGGCTGGTCCACGGCGCCGCCCGCGACCTGGCCCGCCAGGCCGCGGCCAATGCACTGCTGACGGAGGCGCAGCGCCGGCAGGCAGAGCGCTTGGAAGTGGCGGCAGATGTTGCGCGGTTGCTCACCTCAAACCTTGACCTGGAGACGGTGGTCCAGGCCACGCTGCGGGAAGTGCGGCGCATCGTCGGGTACCGGCGGGCGAGCGTGGTGCTGGCAGAAGAGGATGGCAGTACGCAGGTATGGGCCCTGGGGAAGGACGGGGCGCTGGAGCGCGGCGGGACCCTCCCCGAACCGGGGTCCTCACGGCCCGGCTGGGCGATGGAACACGGCATTCCTGTGTTGGACAGCGATATTGTGAGCCATCCGCGGTTTGTCGAAGACCGCTGGCTGGCGGACATCCACGGGGTCCGGTCGGTCCTCTCCCTTCCCCTCATCAGCAAGGGTCGCACCCTGGGCGCGCTCAATCTGGGCCACGAGCAGCCCGGCGCCTATACCAGGTCAGACATCGAGGCCGTGGAACCGGTAGCCGAATCGCTGGCCGCCGCCATTGAGAATGCCCGCCTCTATACGGCTGCCCAGCGGTCGGGCAGCGTCGCCACCGCCTTGCTCCAGACCGCAGATGCCCTCGCCCGGTTGCTGACCCTGGACCGACTGTTGCAAGACGTCGCCGCCAGAGCCGTGGAGCTGTTGGCTGCGGATGATGCCCTGATCTTCCTGGCGGAGGACGAGGGGCACCGTTTCGCTCTGCGGGCCAGCGCCGGGGTCGCTCCCGACCGTCTCCTGGCGTTTCCGATGCAAACCGTCCAGCCCTCAGAGTTCGCGGCCTTCGCCCAGTTGTGCGCAGGCAGTGGCCCCGTGGCCGTGGCGCAGCCGGCGACCTCGGCCCTGCTCCCGTCCGGTCTGGCGGACTGGTACGGCGCGCGCTCCTGCGTGTTCGTGCCCCTGGAGGTAGGTGGGCGGCTCGAAGGAGCCATGGTCGTCCATTACACCAGAGCGGCGCACCGCTTCACTGCGGAGGAGATCGCGCTGGCGAGCGGCCTGGCCAGCCAGGCCGCTATCGCCATTGCCAACAGCCGGGCCTTCGAGGCGGTGCGGTCGAACGAGCAGCGCTTCCGCTCCCTGGTCCAGAACGCCTCCGACCTCATCCTCATCCTCGCCGCCGACGGTGGCATCCGGTACGCGAGCCCGTCGGTCGAACGCCTCCTCGGTGACGCGCCGGATATCCTCCTCCAGGCCAACCTCCTCGGGCTGGTCCATCCCGAGGACCAGCCGCGGGTCAAGAGCGCCCTCATCCACCCTGCGGACAAAATCGAGTTCCGCCTGAAGCACAACGGCGGGACCTGGCGTACGGTCGAGGCGGTCATGACCAACCTGCTGGGCGATGCTATCGTTGGCGGGATCGTACTCAACGCGTGGGACATCACGGAGCGGAAGACCTTCGAGGAGCGGCTGACCCACCAGGCGTTCTATGATCCGTTGACCGGCTTGCCCAACCGTGCTCTCTTTATGGACCGCCTTCAGCATGCGCTCGCCCGTGCCCAGCGCGCCAATGACACGGTCGCGGTCATGTTCCTGGATTTGGATCGCTTTAAGGTTATCAACGATAGTTTGGGACACGGCGCGGGTGATCACTTGCTGATAGCCGTGGCCCAGCGCCTCCGAGCGGCCCTGCGGCCCGGCGATACCGTTGCCCGCTTCGGCGGAGACGAATTCACCATCCTTCTGGAAGGGACTGTCCGCCCGGACGATGTCAGCGAGGTGGCGGAACGTATTCTGGAACGGCTGCAAGTCCCCTTTACCCTGGAGGGCCACGATGCCTTCGTCACAGCGAGTATCGGCATCGCCGGGAACCCGCCCGGGTTGACGCGACCCGCCGAGTTGTTGCGCGCCGCTGACGTTGCCCTGTATCGCGCCAAAGCCGAAGGCAGGGCCCGCTACGTAGCGTACGATGCGACCATGGATGCCTTCACGGTCGAGCGCCTCCACCTGGAAACCGACCTGCGGCGCGCGCTGGAGCGGGGAGAGCTGTGCCTGCACTACCAGCCGGAGCTCGACCTGCAAAGCGGCACGCTGGTTGGGATCGAAGCCCTGGTGCGCTGGCAGCACCCGGAGCTCGGGCTGATCGTACCGAGCGCCTTCATCCCCCTCGCGGAAGAGACGGGCCTCATCCTCAGCTTGGACCGATGGGTACTGCGCGAAGCCTGCCGCCAGATGCGCCGGTGGCAGGAACAGTACCCCGGCGACCCACCCCTGATCATCAGCGTGAACCTGTCGGCACGCGGGTTCCAGCAACCGGGTCTGGCGCAGCATGTCGCTGAGATCTTGGAGCAAACGGGGCTCGCTCCCTCCAGCCTCCGGCTGGAGATCACGGAAAGCGTGGTCATGGATGACGCGCCGGGTATCGCCCGGCAATTGCAGGGGCTGCGCGAAGTGGGCGTACGGCTGGCGCTTGATGACTTCGGGACCGGCTACTCGTCCCTGAGCTACCTGCGACGGCTCCCCGTAGATACCCTGAAGATCGACCGGTCCTTTGTCGTCGGGCTGGACGGCGATGCACGCAACCTCGCCGTGGTGCGGGCGGTGACCATGGTGGCCCACGCACTGGCGATGGACGTCACCGTAGAGGGCATTGAGACCGCGGAGCAATGGGCGCTCTTGGCTGAGGTCGGCTGCAACCGAGGACAAGGTTTTTATTTCTCCCGCCCGCTCACCAGCGAGGCCACGGCTACGCTCCTGGCGAGGAAAGCGGCGCTCCGCCCCGACACGTGCAAACTCCCGGCGTGACCGCCGTCGTGAGGCTCTCCCGCCGCGCCGTAAGGCCGCTTACAGACGGGGGCGCTCCGGTGCGGCAGAGTAAAGGTGTCGTGGACGAAAGGAGTACGTGGGCTATGGCGGGTGCGCGGTCATGGAAAAGCGTGCGGGGATCCGACCGGCGGCACGGGGCGACGCGGGTGTGGCGCTGGGGAGTCGGGGCCGGGCTGGCCGTACTGGCGGTCTCTCTTGCACTCTTCAGCGGGGTCCTCTCGCCGGGCGGGTCCGGTGCCACGGGCAAGGACTTTCCCATCGTGGCCTACCAGGGCGAGGCCCTGCTGGGCGGACAGCAATCCTCCTTCAGCAAGGTCTTCACCCACGGCAAGCCCGTCGTACTGAACTTCTGGGCGGGCCAGTGCCCGCCCTGCCGGGCCGAGATGCCGGCGTTCCAAAAGGTCGCTGATGAGTACGAAGGCCGCGTCATCTTTGTCGGCGTGGATGTCGGCGTCTTCACCGGGCTGGGCAATCATGCCGATGCCCAGCGGCTCCTCCGGGAACTGGAGATCCGGTATCCGTCGGCCTACGCGGTGGACTCCAGCCCGCTCCGCATGTATAGCGTACGCGCTATGCCCACAACGATCTTCTTTTCCGCCGAAGGCACGGTGGTGGAGCAAATAGAGGCGATGCTTTCGGAGCGCCAACTCCGCAGCAAAGTCGAGCGGCTGGTTGCGGCATCGTCATAGCCAGGAGCATGATGGATGACCATCACCGAACCAAAGACTGCCAGCGGCGCCGCACCACAACAACCGGGGCGGTACCGCGCACCCGCCAGGTACGCCGCGACGTGCAGCCCGCGGACGCGGCGCTCATGCTCCTGGCAGGCACCTAGCTCATCTTCTGCTGGCGCACCATCGGCGGGTTGCGCGGCGGTCTTCGCTGGTGCGGCGCACCGCACTTGTCTGCTCTCACGGAGGAGTCGCAATGGTCACCGAGGGAGGTATCGCACCGCACCGCCGGTTGCAGATCGTCGTAGCGCCGGACTGTCCGGGATGCGAAGAGGCGCGCCTGCTGGCGCAAGAGGTGCAGGAACGCTTTCCTACTCTGCGCGTCGAACTTATCGATATGGACGGACCGCAGCCCGTCCCACCGGGCGTGGTCGCTACACCAACCTATGTCCTGGACGGCCGGATTATCTCCCTTGGGAACCCCTACCGCGATATTCTCGTTGCCGCCATCCTGGACGCCCACACCGTGCCGGAACGCGATCACCTCACGGGTGGACCATCGGAGGCGCAGGAGTCGGTACAGCACGAGCACGCTGACCCGCGTGGGACGATTATCGTCTACGGGACGGCGTGGTGCGGGGACTGCCGCCGGGCCAAGCGCGTGCTGGACCAGCGCCAGGTTCCCTATACCTGGGTGGACATTGACGCCGACCGGAGGGCCGAGGCCGAAGTCCTACGCTTGAACGGGGGCATGCGCTCGGTGCCCACCATGGTGTTTCCGGACGGGTCGGTCCTGGTCGAGCCATCGGACCGGGAGCTGGCGGCCCGGCTGGACATGCTGCTGCGAGAGACGGCCCCGGACCTGGCGGTGCCACCGCCTTCCGGGCCTGTGCCAGGGGGCTGGCAGCGGCAGTCCCTGGCGGCGGGCATCGCCGGGTCGGTGGTGGCGAGCTTCTGCTGTCTCCCCACGGCGACGGCTATCGCTCTTGGTCTGAGCCTCGGCACCGTTGCCAGACTGAGCCAGTTGCTGGCCTACCAGCGCCTCTTCCAGGTGGCGGGCCTCGCCCTGGCCGGCGTCGCGGTCTGGTGGCTCCTGCGACGCAGCCAGGCCTCTTGCACTCTTTCCCCGCAGGAACGGGAGCGGGTGCCGTTGTTGGTATTCGGCGCCTTTACCGCGAGCTTCGTTATCCTCAATCTCGTGGTCATTCGCTTCTTGGAGCACATTCCTGACGTCCTAGCCGGTCATTAGTGCTCTGTCAATGAAGGAGTGATGGGTGGTAGGGGCGGGTTTCAAACCCGCCCCTACCGAGCGGTATCCCGCAAATCATGGGTGACAGAACACTAGGGCCTGTTTGCAAATCATCCATAATGTGGAAAGATACGCTATGTCTGTCATTCTGAGCGCAGCGAAGAATCCGTACTCCTGACGCCCTAGCTCACGGGGCTACGGATGCTTCGGCCTCCGGCCTCAGATTGACAAAATGCGCGCCCGGCCTATTTCCAGTGTGCAAACACGCCCTAGTGCACGATCGGGGGGTCGTAGGGAATCGGGCGGTGGTAGGGGCGCAGGGCCCTGCGCCCCTACCACGGTTGCCAATGCCGAAAACATCTCCTGATGCCGCGCACGTGCGTGGGTACACCCTTGGTCTGGCCGGGCCGGTCATGGTCACGTTCGCCGGGATCCCGGAACCAGGCACGGCCCCCCGACCCTGGAGGCACGGACACGGCCCGCCGCTTACCGCCTGCTCGTGTTGACATCCATAGGCCGGTATGCCACAATCGCAGCATCTCCACGGAGCGGTGGGCTGCGGCGCGGGAGCGTGCGGCTGTGGCGCGCTGGCGGTGCCGATCTCACCGGTGCTGCCGGGAAACCTTGCGCAATGCGCCGGGTGGGTCCGTGTCCCGACCGTCTTACCCAGGAAGGAGGCTCGCATGGCCGGCCCCTGCGCGGGCCTGACGGTGCTGGATTTCAGTTGGGGTATGCCCGGGGCCATCGCCACGCTGGTACTGTCGGACTTCGGCGCCCGCGTGATCAAGGTGGAGCCTCCCACGGGCGACCCCTTCCGTCGGCATCCCGGCTGGCTGGCCTGGAACCGGGGCAAGCAGGGCATCGTCCTGGACCTCAAGACGCCGGAGGGCCGGGACCAGGCCCAACGCCTCGCCGGGCAGGCCGACGTGCTGGTGGAGTCCTTTCGCCCCGGTGTGGCCCAGCGCCTGGGCATCGACGCCGCATCCCTCTCCCAGGCGAACCACCGCCTCGTGTACTGCTCGCTCAGCGGCTTCGGCCAGCAGGGACGCCTGCGCCACCTCAAAGGGTATGAGGGTATCGTGGCGGCGAAGTCGGGCCGGATGCTGAGCTTTGCCGGACAAACGCAGCGGGAAGGGCCGGTCTACGCGGCGGTCCAGGTGGCGAGTTGGGCCGCCAGCCAAGCGGCGGTCTGGGGCATCCTGGCCGCGCTGCGACTGCGCGAGCGCACCGGCCGGGGCCAGTGGGTGCAGACCAGCTTGCTCCAGGGGATGATCCCCCACGAACCCCAGGCCCTCCTCATGCGCCAGCTTACCCGCAGGGACCCCGTGCGCTTCCCCGAGGATACCGTGGCGGCACGGCTGCGGGTCCCCAGTCTCCAGTACCTCCCCGCGCCGTGCAAGGACGGCCGCTGGCTCCAGCTTGCCAACCTGCTGCCCCGCCAGTTCCAGTCCCTCATCCGGGTGATGGGCCTGTGGCACATCTACCGGGACGAGCGCTTCCGGGACGCGCCCTACACGACTCCGGAAGACCGGGAGGTGCTGCGGGACATCATCCTGGACCGGATCCGGGAGAAGACCCTGGACGAGTGGATGGCCCTCTTCGTCGAAGATGGGGACGTCGCCGTCGAGCCGTTCCTGCCGACCACGGAGGGCATGAAGCACCCCCAGTTCGTCCACAACCGGCACGTGGTCGAGCTTGCCGACCCGCGGGTGGGACCGATGAAGCAACTGGGGTTGCTGGTGGACCTGGCCGAGACGCCGGGCGCGATCCAGGGTCCGGCCCCGGATCTGGGGCAGCATACCGCCGAGGTGCTGGCGCGCCTCGCCAGCGGGCCGCGACCGCTCGCGGCGGTGGCCGGGGCCGGCAACGGGCACGGCCCGGCGCCGCGCCTGCCTCTGGAGGGCATCACCGTCCTGGAGTTCGCCACGGTCATCGCCGGGCCGTACAGCACGGTCATGCTGGCGGACCTGGGGGCGCGGGTCATTAAAGTGGAGGCCCCGGAGGGCGACCCCTTGCGGCGGCTCACCGGCGCCGGAGGCCAGGGCGTGGGCACGGTCAGGACCACCGCCGGCAAAGAGAGCATCCAGGTGGACCTCAAGACCGAGGAGGGGCTGCACCTCGTCCGCCAGCTTATCGCCCGGAGCGATGTCCTGCTGCACAACTTCCGTCCTGGGGTGCCGGAGCGCCTGGGCATCGACGCCGCAACCTGCCACGCTCTCAACCCCCGCCTGATCTACGTCTACGCCGCGGGCTACGGTGCGACCGGGCCACAGCAGCAGCGTCCGTCCTTCCACCCGGTGCCCGGCGCACTCCTGGGCGGCGCCCTGCGCCAGGCCGGCCGGGCCATGCCGCCTCCGCCGGAGACTCCCTTGAGCCGGGATCAGGTCAAGGAGGTCTCCCGCTGGCTGTCCCGGGCCAACGAGACCAACCCCGACCCGAATACCTCCATGGCGATCACCACGGGCATCATGCTCGCCCTGTACGCCCGCGAGCGCACCGGCCAGGGCCAGGCGGTACACACCACCATGCTGGTCGCCAACGGCTACGCCAACGCGGACGAAGCCTTCGACTACCCCGGCCGACCGCCCTGGTCCGTGCCCGACGCCGACTGCTACGGGCTGCACGCCCTGTACCGCCTCTATCCGGCCCGGCAGGGCTGGGTCTTCCTGGCCTGCCTGTTCCAGCGGGAGTGGGAGACCTTCTGCCGCACGGTGGACCGCCCCGATCTGCTCACCGACCCCCGCTTTCAGACCGAGGCCGCGCGCCAGGCCCACGATACGGACCTGAGCGCGGAGCTGGCCCAGGTGTTCCTGACCCGGTCGGCAGCGGAGTGGGAGAACCTCCTGACGGCGGCGGACGTCGCCTGCGTGCAGGCCGACCGGGCGGATATGGGAACGTTCTTCGAGGAGGATCCCCACGTGCGGGAGAACAGGCTGGTCGTGCCGGCCGAGCGGGCACACCTTCGCTTCGGCGACTACCTGCGGCACGGGGGCTTGGTACACTTCTCGGAACTGGCAGGCAGGTACGGATCGGGGGTCCTGGCCGGGGAGCACACCCGGCCCCTGCTCCAGGAACTGGGCTACAGCGACGAGCAGATCGATGACCTGTGGGCGCGAGGCGTGGTGACCTGGGAGGATGTTGACCCCATCGTCGCAGGATAGGCATTCAGGGCAAGGATCATGCCCCTTTGGGGCGCCCCGAGCCGGAAAGAACCGCTCGTGGTGAGCCGAAGCCTGCCCTGAGCCTGCCGAGCGGAGCGGATCAGTGGCATGCCTGGCGTACGATCAGGGAAGGTCATAGGGAATCGGGCGGTGGTAGGGGCGCAGGGCCCTGCGCCCCTACCGGTTGCCCATGCCGAA
>JACQUQ010000038.1 GCA_016210175.1 Chloroflexota bacterium
CATCAGCGGCTACCACATGCGGGAGGCAGGGTGTACCGCAGCCCAAGAGCTCGGCTTCACCATGGCCAACGCCATCGCCTACTGCGAGGCCGCGCTGAAGGCCGGGCTGGAGTTCGACCAGTTCGCGCCGCGGCTGTCCTTCTTCTTCGTCTCCTACAATAACTTCCTGGAAGAGGTTGCCAAGTTCCGGGCGGCCCGGAAGCTGTGGGCGCACATCGCGCGCGACCGCTTCGGCGCCAAGGATCCCCGCTCCATGATGGTCCGCTTCCACAGCCAGACCGGCGGGTCCACCCTCACGGCCCAGCAGCCCATCAACAACGCGATCCGCACCGCCATCCAGGCTCTGGCCGCGGTGCTGGGCGGCACCCAGTCGCTGCACACCAACTCGTGGGACGAGGCTCTGGCCTTGCCCTCGGAGGAATCGGTGCAACTGGCGCTGCGCACCCAGCAGATCATCGCCTACGAGAGCGGCGTCGCCGACGTCATCGACCCGCTGGCCGGCTCCTACCTGGTCGAGTACCTGACCGCCAAGCTGGAGGACCAGGCCAAGGAGTACATCGAGAAGATCGACGGCATGGGCGGCGCGGTGGCGGCCATTGAGCAGGGCTACATCCAGAAGGAGATCCAGGAGGCCAGCTACCAGTACATCCGGGAGATCGAGACCCAGCAGCGCACCATCGTGGGGGTCAACCGCTTCCAGGTGAAGGAGGAGATCAGCCCCCGCATCTTCCGGGTGGACCGCTCCTGGGAGGAGCGGCTGAAGGCCCGCCTGGTGGACGTGCGCCGCACCAGGGATAACCACGAGGTCGCCCGCTGCCTGCGGGACCTGGAGCAGGGGGCCAGGGGCAGCGCCAACCTGATGCCCCTGATTGTGGATGCCGTGGACCACTACGCGACCCTGGGCGAGGTCTGCGATACCCTGCGGGGCGTCTTCGGTGAGATGAGAGAACTGCTGGTGATCTAACCGGCGGTGAGACCTACCCCCAGCCCCTTTCCCTCCCTGGGATGGGGGCAGGAGTCTCCTCCCTCGCCACCGCGGAGCGGGTTCGGGGGAGCGGTAAGGAGGAACCGGGCCATGATTAAGGGGATCCACCACGTTGCCATCGCCGTCAAGAACCTGGACGAGACGGCCAAGTGGTACCAGGAGATGCTGGGTCTGCCCGCGCCGGAAAAAGAGGAGGTCGTGCAGGAGCAGGGGGTGCGGGCCTGCCTGATCAACGTCGGGAACTGCTACATCGAGTTGCTGGAGCCCATCGCCGAGACCAGCACCGTGGCCCGCTTCCTGGCGCGGGAAGGGGAGAAGCTGCACCACATCTGCCTGGAAACCGACAACATCGTCCAGGAGTTGCAGCGGTCGGCGGCCAAGGGCCTGGAACTGATCGACAAAGTGCCGCGCCACGGCATCGGGGGCATGATCGGCTTCCTGCACCCGCGCTCCACCCGCAGCATCCTCATCGAGTTCGTGCAGACCACGGCCGATGGTGGCGTCATCGCCGGGATCACCGATGGCCGCAAGATCCGCGTCCTCATCGCCAAGCCCGGCCTGGACGGGCACGACCGCGGCGCCAAGGTGGTGGCCCGTGCCCTGCGGGATGCCGGCATGGAGGTCATCTACACCGGCATCCGCCAGAGCCCGGAGATGATCGCCGAGGCCGCCTTGCAGGAAGACGTGGATGCCGTGGGCCTGAGCATCCTGTCCGGGGCGCACATGGAGCTGTGCCCGCGGGTGCTGGGACTGCTCAAGGAGAAGGGCATCGACGATGTGCCGGTGTTCCTGGGCGGGATTGTCCCCACCGAGGACATCGCCAAGCTCAAGGAAATCGGCGTCAAGGGCGTGTTCGGGCCGGGCACCCCCACCGGCGAGATCATCGAGTTCGTGCGGTCCATCGTCCCTGCGGAGCGCGGAGAGTGACCCCAGCCCCCCAGAACGGCAGCCAACCCCAGAGCAGCCTGGTGGCGGGGGTCCTGGCCGGCAACCGCCGCTCCCTCACCCGCCTGCTGACGCTGGTGGAGAATAACGACCCGCGCGCCCGTGCGGCGCTGCGTGCCCTGCACCCCCAGACCGGCAAGGCCCACATCGTGGGTATCACCGGCCCGGCGGGATCGGGCAAGAGCACCCTGGTCCACCTGCTGGCGCGCGAGTACCGCCGCCGGGGGAAGACCGTGGGCATCGTCGCGGTGGACCCCTCCAGCCCCTTCACCCGCGGCGCCATCCTGGGCGACCGGGTGCGCATGCAAGACCTGACCGGCGACCCCGGCATCTTCGTGCGCAGCATGGCGACCCGCGGCGCGATGGGTGGCCTGGCCGAGGCCACGGTGGAGATGGTCCACGTCCTGGACGCCTTTGGCAAGGACGTGGTGCTCATCGAGACGGTCGGCACCGGCCAAGACGAGGTGGACATCGTGCGTACCGCGCAGACGGTGGTGGTCGTGTCCATCCCGGGGAGCGGCGACGACATCCAGGCCCTCAAAGCCGGCATCCTGGAGATCGCCGACCTGTTTGTGGTGAACAAGGCCGACCGGGACGGCGCCGACGCGGTGGTGGCCGATCTGCGCGCCATGCTGCACCTCCAGCCGCCGCGGGATTGGAAGACCCCTATCCTGAAGACCATCGCGACCCGCAACGAAGGCATCACCGAACTGGTCGATACCATCGACCGGCACTACCAGTACCTGGACGAATCGGGGCAACTTATGCGGGGCGCGCTGGAGCGCACCCGCCACCAGGTGCTCTCCATCGCGCGTCAGACCCTGTACGAGCGACTCCTCCAGGCAGCGCTCCCCGACCGGACCCTGGAGACGCTGGTGGAGGCGGTTTTGCAGCGGGAGCTGGACCCGCGCAGCGCCGCCGACGCGCTGGTCGCCCTCGTGGCCAAGGATGTGTCGGAGACGGGCGTCCCTTCCAAGCCCGCCGCCACGTAGCGTCCCGGCCTGGCGCCGGGACCGGGAAGGTCAAGCGGTTGCCCCACGGTACCGCAGGGAGCGCCGTGTCACACGCCATGCAGGTGTCGTCCCATCCGGGGAGCGGGATGTCTGCTCCCTGGGTGGGCGTTTCTCTGTCGGCGCTCTCGCGGCCATCTTCCCGCGCTCGCCGGCTTGCTTCCCGGCGCGCCGCGGGAGCAGCGAGACACCCGCGGCAGCACGGCACGCGCACCGCGGCCACCCCTTCCCCCCACCACGCACCCCGGTCTTTGACAGGCCCCGCACGAGTATGTTACGCGTAAAGATCGAGCGACTCCGCACCACCCTTGGGATACCTCGCGGGAGAGGTCGCCGCACGGGGGCCGCGGGGAGCCCCGGCGCGGTGGTTGTTTTGGTGCCGGTAATCGTCAAGGGGACGATGCGTCGATGGAAAACCTTCCTCTCGGCAGCAGCAGCCTCATCCTGAATCTGGCGGTCCTGGTCGTCAGCCTGGTCCTGGTCGCCTTCTTCAGTAGCTCCGAGGCCAGCCTGATCTCGGTCAACAAGATCCGGGTACGCCACCTGGCCGAGCAAGGCCATAAGGCGGCCCAAGCTGCCCAGCGTGTGGTCCAGAAGCACGACAAGTTCTTTGCCACCATTCTGCTCACCGAAAATGCCTTCATCATCTTCGCCTCGTCCATGGGCACGGCCATCGCCATCGGGCTCTTCGGTCCGGGCGAGGAAACGGTCCTGCTGGCAACGCTGGTCATGACGGTCCTGGTCGTGACCTTCGGCGAGATCACCCCCAAGACCTTTGCGGTGCAGGCTGCCGACCGGATGGCGCTGCTGGTCGCCCGGCCCATTGAGTGGGTGATGGCCCTGGAAACGCCCCTGATCGCGCTGTTCACCTTTATCCCCAACCTGATCTTGCGGGGACTGCCCCACCGGGGCATGGTCCCATCGGTGACTGCGGCCGAGTTGCGCATGATCATCGACATTGGGGAGGCCGAGGGCACCGTCGAGGAGACGGAGAAAGAGATGCTGCACAACGTCATCGCCTTCGCCGACCGCTACGTGCGGGAGGTGATGACGCCCCGACCAGGGATGATCTGGCTGAACCAAGATGCTCGGCTCCAGGACTTTTTCACCTGCTTCTCCCAGTCCTACCACGCCCGTTTCCCCGTCTGCCAGGAGAACCCCGACAATATCTTGGGCATCCTGTACATCAAGGACCTGCTCCGGGCGATGGCCCGCGGTGCCGTGACCTCGGAAACGCCGCTCACCACCCTGCTCCGCCCGGCCTTCTTCGTCCCGCAGACCAAGAAAGTGGTAGAACTCTTCCAGGAAATGCGCGAGCAGCGGCACCAGATGGCCATGGTCGTGGATGAGTTTGGCGGTACCGCCGGGCTGGTCACGCTCAAGCAGATCATCGAGGAGATCGTCGGCCACGTCGGCGACGAGTTGCAGGCCGGCGAAAAGGAGTTCCAGGCTATCGACGAGCGCACTGTCCAGGTGGATGCCCGCATGCGCATCGATGAAATCAACGAGGAGTTGGGCCTCACCCTGCCGGAGGGCGACTACGAGACGGTCGCCGGCTTCCTGCTCGACGTGCTGGGGCACATCCCCCAGTCGGGCGAGCAGGTGCGCTTCGGGGACCTGGGCTTCACCGTGGCCGAGATGGACGGCCTGCGCATCGAAAAGGTGCTGGTGACCAGGGGCGGCTAGCGGTCTGCCCCCTGCGGCGGGTTGCACCCGCCCCTACCGGCCGGCCATGCTCCTGTGACAGAGCATGAGGACGAGCAGGCCCCAGGCTCTGCCCGTTGCCATCGGTCCATAACTCACCGGAGGTACTATGCAGCGCGTGCGTCTTCGCTTCGCTCGGGGCGAGGCGGTCAAGTACGTCGGCCACCTGGATTTCCTGCGCTTCTGGGAGCGCGCCGTCCGGCGCGCCGGGCTCCCCCTGGCCTACTCCCAGGGCCACCACGCCCACCCCCGCATCGCGCTGGCAGCGCCCCTGCCGGTGGGCTATACCAGCGAGGCCGAACTGATCGACCTCTTCCTGGAGCGGCCGATCTCCCACCGGGAGGTGCTCACGCGCCTGGCCGCGCAGGTGCCGCCGGGCATTGACCTCATGGAGGCGGTGCTGCTGGACCCGCAGGCGCCCTCGCTCCAGTCCCTCATGCAGGCGTGCCGCTACCGGGTGCGCCTGGATACCGAAGGCCAAACCGCCGCCGACGTGGAGGCGACCATTACGAGGCTGCTTCAGCAGGAGACGCTCCCGTGGGAGTGGCAGCGGGACACCGAGGTAAAACGGATCGACCTGCGCGCCCTGGTGGAAGACCTCACGCTGGAGGAGTGGCGGGGCCACGAGTGCATCCTGTCCATGCGGCTGGTACACGATAGCAACGCCTCCGGGCGGCCGGAACTGGTGACCCAGGCGCTGGGCTTCTCCACCTACCCCCGGAGCATCCACCGCACCGAACTCAGCCTCAAGCGGCCTGTCCCCACCCCGGCAGCCCTCGTCCGTCAGGGGCGACCGCGCAGCCGGAGCGCGCGCCCGTCACGCTAAGCAGGTCGGGAGGCCAGGTGCTCCCGCAGTGTGTCATAGGTCTCCGGGTCGGCCGCGGCCACCAGGCCCGGAGCTTCCGGCTGCCACGGGTCGCCCGCCAGGTCCGTGACCACGCACCCCGCCTGCTGGCAGATGAAGGCCCCGGCCACCACGTCCCAGGGACGGGCGTTGTCGATGGCGTAGGCCGCCAGCCGCCCCCGCGCCACGTAGCCCAGGCCCAGCGACGTACTGAACATCCGCAGCCGGAAGCGCGGCGTCAGGGTGGCGCGCTGCACGAGGTCGAGGAGCGCCGAGGCGTCGCCCTCCGTCGGGTAGTGGCCGAAGTCCAGGGCCAGGAGACGCGTGCCTCCGCTGGCCTGCGCCGGGGCCGTGCGGCCGTCCGCCGCCAGCAGGTGAGCGCCGCTGCCCTGCTCCGCCCATAGCACGTCGCCCGCCAGGGGCTCCGCCAGCACGCCCAGCACCGGACGCCCCCGCTCCAGCAGGGCGATGTTCACGTTGAACAGCGGTATCCCCGCGGCAAAGTTGAGGGTGCCGCACAGGGGGTCAATGAGCCAGGTGAAGGGGCTGCCGGACCCGCTGGCGATCCAGCCGCCCTCCTCGGCCAGGATGCCGTAGTCGGGGAAGTGGCGGGACAGCAGGGCCACGATGCGGCGCTCGGCCTCCAGGTCAGTGTCCGTGGCAAAGTCCAGGTGCCCCTTCTCGGTCTGCTGCGCCGGCCGCCCGAAGCCCGTCCGGATGGCTTCGGCCGCATCCAGGGCCGCCTGGAGGGCGATGTCCCGCTCTCGCATCCTGCTTCCTCCTCTAGCGCTCCACGCTGGTTTCGGCCAGCACGGTGCCGTCTGCCGTCTGCACCACGTAGTGGCGCTGCTGCCAGTCGGGCAGCGCGTCGGTGCTGACCTTGACGATCTGGTAGGGTGAGGTGATGACCTGGGGCACCACGGCGCGGGGCGGCGGGGTGCGCGTCTCCACCATCACCCGAACGGTCGTGCCCTGCCGCCGCACCCCCCGGACCTCAATGCCGTAGCCCCCCGTGGGGCGCTGCCCCTGAAACACCGCAATCGCCAGCTCACGCCCGAAATCCACCATCCCGCCCACCGCCTCCGGGTCCCCGCGGTCCACCGTCGCAGACCACCAGCCCCGGAAGGCGGATGCGTCACTCAGCACGAAGATAGCCGGTTGCCGCCGGTCGTAGCGGGCTATCTGGCCGGTCTCCACCACCACGAAGGGGAGCGGGCCGTCCGGCGCCGGCGCGGGAGGCGCGGCGCAGGCCCCCACCACGACCGTCAGCAGCAGCACCAGAGCCGAACGCGCGAGCATAGCGAACCTCACGGGAGCAGGACAAGCCCTCTGCCCTTCAGTATCCCACATTCGCCGGAGCGGGGATACCTCTGAAACCCGAACCGTCAGGGCCATTTTATGTTCCCGGCTGGCCGTGGGCAGCCCGTTCGGCGCTCCAGGGAACGTTTTCACCGGGGCCGGCGTCTTGCGTACCAAGACGTGGTAGTTTGTAAGGAGGTAGCGAGATGTTCCGGTTCATCGCCATCGTGCTGGCGTCCCTGGCCCTGCTGGCCTGTAACGCAGCAAGCGCTGCCCCGTCGGGGGCGTCCCCTACCCCCATCACCTCGGCGGGAGACCCGACGGCGCCGGTCCCCTTCCAGTGGACCGTCCATGAGAGCCACCGGCCCGACGGCCACCGGCTGCGGCTCCAGGGTGGAACGCTCCACGCCATCCCCAGCGAGGTCCGGTTGCGCAACTCCGGCGGCCAGACCAGCGCCAGCGCTCCGGCCAAGCTGCTCACTCAGGCCGACACCGGCCTGTGCCGCGGTCAGCCCCAGGGCATGGTCGGCGCCGACCTCCCGCTGCCGCCCGCCGACCTGGCGGCCTTCCGCAGCGACTGGCCGTCAGGATATCAGGTCGAAGTGCAGGTCGGCGGCGTCTGGCGTCCGGCACAGCTCACCTTCGCCGGGTGCCGCAGCATCGAGTAGGTGGCCCCACCATACCGCAGGACTTATGCGTTCTCGCAGTCAAGTAGGAACCCCGCTCGTGGTGAGCTAGTGCTCTGTCAATCCTCCTGTGATGGGTGCCATCC
>JACQUQ010000043.1 GCA_016210175.1 Chloroflexota bacterium
ACATCACCGAGCGCAAGCGGTTCGAGCAGACGCTCCAGGAGAAGAACGTGGAGCTGGAGAACGCCAACTTCGCCAAGGACCGCTTCCTGGCCAGCATGTCCCACGAGCTGCGCACGCCGCTCAACGCCATCATCGGCTTCACGGGCACGCTGCTGATGCGGCTGCCCGGTCCGCTGACCGCGGCGCAGGAAAAGCAGCTCAACACCATTCGCAGCAGCGCACAGCACTTGCTCTCGCTGATCAACGACCTCCTCGACCTGGCGCGCATCGAGTCGGGCAAGGTGGAGATCAACTTCGAGCCGGTGCTGGTGCAGGGCGTGCTCCAGGAGGTTGCCACCACCCTGGGCCCGATGGCGGAGCAGAAGGGCCTGGCCTTCTCCGTGGAGATGCCCGACGGGCCGGTCATGGTGCAGACCGACCGGCGCGCCCTCAGCCAGATCCTGCTCAACCTGACCAACAATGCCATCAAGTTTACCCCGGCCGGCGCGGTGCGGCTGGCGCTGGGCCGCTCCTGGAGCGACGGGCGGGGGCTGACGGAGATCAAGGTCATCGATACCGGCATCGGCATCCGGCCGGAGGACCAGGAGAAGCTGTTCCAGGCCTTCAGCCAGGTGGACCTCGGCGCATCACGGCGGTACGAGGGGACCGGCCTGGGCCTGCACCTGAGCCAGAAGCTGGCCGAGCTCCTGGGGGGGGACCATCACCTTCACCAGCACCTACGGTGAAGGGAGTACCTTCACCCTCCAGCTGTGGGACAAGTAGCGGAGGACCAGAGCGTGGGCGCCCGTATCCTCGTCATTGAGGACAATGCGACCAACCTTGAGCTGATGGTCTACCTCCTGGAAGCCTTCGGCCACCTGCCCCTGGTGGCCGCCGACGGCGAGGAGGGGCTGGCGGTGGCGCGCCGGGAGCGGCCCGACCTGATCGTCTGCGATGTGCAGCTCCCCAAGCTCGATGGGTACGCCGTGGCCCAAGCGCTCAAGGGCGACGGCGCGCTGCGGCCGGTGCCGCTGATCGCCGTGACCGCCTACGCCATGGTGGGCGACCGCGACCGCATGCTGGCCGCAGGCTTCGATGGCTACATCGCCAAACCCATTGTGGCCGAGTCCTTCGTCCAGCAGGTAGAAGCCTTCTTACCGTCCGCGCAGCGCGCGAGGCAGCCCGCGGCGTGGGAAGCCGCCACGGCGGTGGAGCCATCCGTCAGCGCAGAAGGCATACCTCTTCCGAGAGAGCAGGGTTTCTGATGGCAACCGTCCTGGTGGTGGATGACCGCCCCGTGGATCGCCAGCTGCTGGTCACACTGCTCGGCTACGCCGGGCACCGGGTGCTGGAGGCGGGCGACGGCGCCGCGGCGCTGGGCCTGGTACGGGAGGAACACCCGGACCTGGTCATCTGCGACGTGCTCATGCCGGCCATCGACGGCTACGAGCTTGTCCGCCAGTTGCGCGCGGACCCGGCCACCGCCCGGACCGCGGTCGTCTTCTACTCGGCAACCTACGACGAGCGGGAAGCCCGTGCCCTGGCCCGGGCCTGCGGCGTCCACCGCTTCCTCATCAAGCCCGTTGAGCCGGAGGTCATCCTCCGCACGGTGGATGAGGCGCTGGTGGCCGCGGCCGCCGCCAAGTTCGAGCCGCTCCCGGTGGAGTTCGAGCGTGACCACCTGCGCCTGCTCAGTGACAAGCTGACGCAGAACGTACGCGCCCTGGAGGCGGCCAATGCGCGGCTGGCTGCGGTCATCGACCTGGGCCTCCATCTCGCTTCCGAGCCGGACCCGCCCTGGATCGTGAAGCGGTGCTGCCAGGCGGCGCGCGACCTGCTCGACGCCGAGCACAGCGCCATCGGCATCCTGGACGACGACCGCCAGACCCTGCGCCATTTCATCAGCAGCGGGCCGGACCATGCTGCGGGCGGGCGCGCCGGACCCGTCCGGGGGGACCAGGGGGTGCTGGGCATGGTCCTTGCGCAGCGCCGCGCCCTGCGGTTCCACGGCCAGGATGCCCGCTCCGAGGTGTTGGGCCTGCCGGCGGCCCAGCCGCCCACCAGCTCCTTCCTGGGCGTCCCGGTGGCCTCGCCGACCTTCGTCTACGGATGGCTCTACGTCACCGGCAAGGTCGGCGCCGAGGCCTTCAGCGCCGACGACGTAGACCTGGCCGAGATGATCGCCGGCCAGCTCGCGGTGGCCTACGAAAACGCCCGGCGGTACGAGGTCATCCAGCGGTACGCGCAGGAGCAGGAACAGCGCGTGGCGGAGGCCCAGACGGCGGCCCGCTTGCGGGACGAGTTCCTCTCCACGGCGGCCCACGAGCTCAAGACGCCTATCACGAGCCTGCGCGGCTTCGCCCAGCTCCTGCTGCGCCGGCTGGCACGCGGGCAGGGTCTGGCCCCGCATATGCTGAGCGAGGCACTCCGGACCATCGATGAGCAGTCCGGCAAGCTCAGCCGCCTCGTGTCCCAACTGCTGGATGTGTCACGGCTCACCGCCGGCCGCCTGGAGCTCGACCGCGAGCTCACCGACCTTACCGCCATCGTCGCGGGCGTGGCTGCGGCGGCGCGAGCGCGCACCACCCGGCACGCCGTGGAGGTGGTGGCCCCGCCGACGGCAAGGGCCTGGGTCGATCCCCTGCGGCTGGAGCAGGTGGTCACGAACCCCATCGACAACGCGATCAAGTTCAGCCCGGACGGCGGCCTGATCCGCGTCGAGATCTCGATGGTAGACGTCCCGGGTGAGCGCCCGCTCGTCCGTCTGGCCGTCCGGGACCACGGCATCGGCATCCCCCCCGATCACCGCCAGCACATCTTTGACCGCTTCTACCAGGCCCACGCGGGCGACCACCGCTCCGGCATGGAACTGGGCCTGTACATCAGTCGCAACATCGTGGAGCGGCACGGCGGACAGCTCCAGGTTGAGCATCCCCCGGATGGGGGGACCCGCTTTGTCGTGATCCTGCCCGCCGAGCTGGGGGAAGACCCGGCCCATGCCGCCAGCGCCCCAGGGTAAGCGCTCTCCGTTGCACGGGGCGTGCAAGCTGAAGGCCCTGGGCCGGGATGGGCTGCGGCTGGGAGTGACCAAAACATGGTGGAACTTGCTGACAAGTGAGGGGCCTAACCCCCCCGGCCCCCTTCCCCGCGGGGGAAGGGGGAGCACCCCACGCCCTTTCCCGCCCCGGGGAGGAGCAGCCCGCCGCAGGCGGGCGGGGAGAGGTCCGTCCTCGCCTCCCACCTGGTACAAGTTCTGGTCACACCCACTGCGGCCCCACGACTTGCGCCACCCCCACGCATCGTATATGCTAGCTTACGGGGAGTGTCTCGCGTCGTTGCTGTGCACCTGGACCATGCCGGGGTGCGCAGGACGCTCGTGTGCGACGGCAGGCCCCGCACGTGCCCCCTGAGGAACACGCCCCTGTAGCTCAGGCGGATAGAGCAGCGGTTTCCTAAACCGCAGGTCGGGCGTTCGAGTCGCCCCAGGGGTACCACCTTTCCTTCCAAAATCCCCCTGTCCAATCCGTCCACTGACCCCATTTTCCCGCCTGTATCCAGCGGATAAGGGGTTAAATAAAGGCCAGGAGCGTGGCACCAGTTGACCCCAGTTTACACCTCAGCGGTCCTCATCAAGCAATGCCAAAATCAGCCGCAGATGTGTAACCAACAGGCGCACGACAAGCCCCCTCACAGCTCCTCCTCGGTATTGCTATACCTACACGCATCCCTGCTACACCCTTGGTATTTACTTTCCTGCGCCGGCTGCGTTGCAACCCCGCCAATATGCCTAACGATTTCTGACCCGCAAGAGCACAAAGCGGCACAATGCTTCAACTCTGTGCCTTGGTAAAGTCCCAGGGAGTGTGGAAATTGGGGAGGCCGTTGACAGGGACGGCCACCGTGTGGTGCTCATCGGGATTGCCACATCACCGAAGAGGAGGACCACGACGATGGCCGACGACCTGAGCATGGCACTCTTGGAGCTGTTGCGCAAGGCCCAACTGGACGACGATACGGACTTCCTCCGGGAGGGTGCGCGGGTGCTGAGCCAAACCCTCATGGAGTTGGAAGTGACCCGGCATCTGGGGGCCGAGCGCCATGAGCGCACACCGGACCGCTCCGGCCAGCGCAGCGGGTACCGGGAGCGGCAATGGGACACCCGGGTGGGGACCATCGGACTGCGGGCGCCCCGGGTGTGGGATGGCAGCTTCTTTCCTAGCCTGCTGGAACCCCGCAAGCGGGCAGAGCAGGCCTTGGTGGCGGTGGTGCAGGAAGCCTTTGTGCAGGGGGTCTCCACACGGCAGGTGGATGACCTGGCACAGGCCTGGGGCATGCAGGGGATCAGCAAGAGCCAGGTCTCCCGACTCTACCAAGAGCTCGATGCGGAGGTGGAATGCTTCCGGACGCGGCGGCTGGAGGGGGCGTACTCCTAGGGGTTGTTATGGACTACAAGATATAGGGCCCCGGATGGGCACCGCGGACCCAAGATGTTCCATTACGCCCTGTCGGAATTCCCCTTACTTGAGGGAGTTCATAACAGGCTACTCTCTTTGGACAAAAGGAGCACTTTTGTCCAATTTCCGCAGATGCATGGCGTGGCGGATCTACGGGCATGTTCGCATGCCGGACGGGTCCGCATCTACCGGGGAAGCTTGGGCTTGAGGCGGTCCATCGCAATCAGCAGGCCCTGGATAATGGCCTGGGGTCGGGGCGGATCGCCGGGGATGTAGACATCCACCGGCAGGCAGCGGTCTACCCCCCCGGCAACGGCATAGGCTCCCTGGAGCACGCCACCGCCGCAGGCCTCGGCCCCGGCTGCGACGACCAGCCGCGGTTCCGGCATGGCCTCGTAGGTCCGCCGCAGGGCCATCTCCAGATTGCGGGTTACCGCTCCCGTCACCAGGAGCAGGTCGGCATGGCGGGGCGAGGCAACGAAGTCTATGCCGAGACGCTGGACATTATAGACCGGATTCAGCAGGGCGTTCAGTTCCCAGTCGGTGCTGTTGTCGGAACCAGCGTCCATATGGCGGATGTGCAGGGACCGCCGGAGTAGCCGGTGGATGCGGTCGTTGAGACGGCGGGCGAGACCGGACAAGGCCGACGTTGCCGCCGCACGAGTGGCAACGTCGCCCGTCTCTGGGAGCGTCCCTTGCGACCGCAGATCAGCCCCAAGTACGAGGTCGGCCCGTCGTCGCGCCGCCAGCTCAAAGTCGGCGCTCAGGGCAATGGCGGCGTTGGGGCAGGCCTCGGCGCACAGTCCGCAGAAGACGCAGCGGGCAAGGTCCAGTTCCCACCGTTGGGTAATGACGGCGATCGCCGCCGCAGGACAGGCCGCGACACACGCACCCGTGCGGTCACAGCGGTCTAGGTCAAGGGTCGGCTGGCCGCGATAGGCGGGTGGGGCAGCTTCCGGCTCCCAGGGGTACCCGGTGGTCACGCGACCGGTCCGCAAGCTCGCGCTCAGGATGTGGAACATGGTCCCCTTCTTTGCCTCCCTAGCGGTCCAGACAGGAATAACACAACTCGAAGCTCTTGTTGATGAGCGGGAAGTCCGGCACCATGTTGCCGGGTACACTCAGGGCTACCACCGGCCAGTTGCAGTAGGACGCGGAGCGGACTCGGTAGCGGTCGATAGTCCCCTGCGGACCGGTACGTACCCAGTGGACGTTCTCCCCCCGGGGGGACTCGGTCACACCGACCGCCACCTGATACGCTGGCAGTTCCCTCACCTCGACCGCAAGGGGTCCCCTGGGGAGGGCCGTCAGGACCTCCTGCACCAGCCGGAATGACGTGAACGCCTCATCAATCCGCACCTGCGCCCGTGCCCACACATCGCCGGAGGTCTGGACTAAGACGGGAAGCGGGAGATCGCCATAGGCCGCGTGGGGACGGTCACGACGGGCGTCACAGGCCACGCCGCTCGCCCTGGCAGCCACGCCAACGGCTCCCAGGTCACGCGCCGCCGCGACCGGCAGGACGCCGGTACCGTGCAGGCGTTCCTGGAAGGACTCTGTTGCCAGGAGCAACTCCACGAACCGGCGCACCTCCCTTTCCAGCCGATCCAGCGTACTGCGCAGGTCTGCCGCGGCCGCGGCGTCCAGGTCCCGCCGCATCCCTCCGACCTGACAGACCCCCCGCAGGAAACGGTGCCCGGTGATCCGTTCGTTCAGGCGCTGAAGATCCTCCTTGAGGCGTGCCCCCTGGCTGGCCCCCACGGCAAAGCCGGTCCCGGCGCACAGGTTGCCCAGGTCGCCCACGTGGTTGTAGAGGCGTTCGAGCTCCAGGAAGAGGGTCCGCAGGGCCGCCGCCCTGGGAGGGGCCGCGACCCCTGCAATCGCCTCGATCGCCTGGCAATAGGAGACGGCATGGGAGAAGGCGCAGACCCCGCAGATGCGCTCGGCAATCTGGAGTCCGTGGGCCACGCGCTTGCCCTCCGCCAGCTTTTCGATGCCCCGGTGGGTGTAGAACAGGCGGGCCTCCAGGTGGAGCACCAGTTCGCCCACGGCGGCGAAGCGGAAGTGTCCCGGTTCAATGATGCCCGCGTGGATCGGTCCCACGGGGATTTCGACCATGCCCTCCCCGTGGAGGTGATGGAAGCGGTGCGGGGTCCCGCCGCCACGGGGGACTGCGGTGGCGGGGTCAAAGTCTTTGCGGAGGGGATACACCCCCTGGGGCCAATCGTCGTGGAGCACCAGCCGCCGCGGGTCGGGGTGACCGTCGGGGACCAACCCCAGCAGGTCGTGTACCTCGCGCTCATACCAGTGGGCTGCCGGAAGCTCCGGCGTCACGGCCGGAAAGTGGGGCTCGTGCTGGGCGACGGGCGCTTCCAGGCTGATCCACCCGGATGGCGACCGGAAGACGTACACCAGGCGGTAGTCGCCGCTCCGGTCCCGATCGTCCAGTCCTACCATCGTGGCGAGGGATGCGCCGAGGCGATCCCGGAGCGCGGCACCGGCCTCCACCAGACGCGCCGCTGGGACCTCCAGGCGTAGCTCCCCGGACGCCGCGGGCGGGAGCTGCCGCCCGAAGGGGACGAGTGCGGACGGGGCGCCGGAAGGCGCACGCTCAACCGTAGTCATGGCCTGCCCCCTAGCAAAAGGTTGGCGGTCGCTTGCAGCGCATACGTGACCGGCGGCGGCACGTACACGCCCAGGCAGAGCATGCCCGCGGCGGGAAGCGTCACCGCCAGCATGCCGAAGGCATCCCGCTTGGTGGGAGGAGACGGCTTGCTGGGGTAGCCGAACGCCATGCCCGCAACGTGGCGGAACATCCCCGCGAAGACCAGGGCCAGCAGCCCGATGAGCGCTGCGGAGGCCAGGGCTTTCCCCTGCCCAAACCCGGCGCTGATAATCCCCAACTCTGTGAGGAACACGCCCGAGGGCGGCAGGCCGGTGATAGCAATAGTGCCCAGGAGCAAGAGCGCGCCGGTCAGCGGGGCGGCCTGCACCACGCCGTGGATCGCCGCGATGCGGCGGGTACCGTAGCGTTGCACCAGGTTGCCCGCCACGAAAAAGAGCAGGGCCTTGGCCAGCGCATGGTTGACCAGGTGCAGGAGACCGGCGTAGAGCCCGACACTGCCGCCGATGCCCACCGCAATGGCGATGATGCCGATGTGTTCCATGCTGGAGTAGGCCAGGAGCCGCTTCACGTCCCGCTGCACCAGCAGGAACGGCACCGCGAGGGCGACCGAGAACAGCCCGAAGCCCAGGAGCAGCCCCGCCGAAAACTCCGGCCCGACGGCTCCCACCGTCAGCAGATGGAAGCGCAGAATGGCATACAGGGCGCAGTTGAGCAAGACCCCGGACAGCAGGGCGCTGATGGGCGATGGGGCTTGGCTATGCGCGTCCGGGAGCCAGGCATGGAGGGGGGCAAACCCGGCCTTGGTGCCAAACCCGATGATGATGAAGACGAAGGCGAGTCGCATCACCCCGGCATCCAGTTCTGCGGAGCGGGCCATGAGGGCGGTCCAGTTGAGGCTGGCCTCCCCACCGAGGGCATGGACCGCGGCGTAGTACGTGAGGAGTACGCCGAAGAGGGCGAAGGTAATCCCCACGCTGCACAGGATGAGGTACTTCCAGGCCGCTTCCAGGGCGGCTTTGGTGCGGGTAAAGCCCACCAGGGGCGCAGAGACAATAGTAGTGGCTTCGACCGCCACCCACAGCAGGCCCAGGTTGTTGACGGCGCTCGTGAGGAGCATCGTGCCCACGAAGAGGTGAAAGCCCGCGAAGTACCACCCCACGGCGGGACTGTGGCCGGGAGTATGGGCTGCTTCGCGCTCCAGGTAGCCGACGGAGTAGAGCGCCGCCAGGAAGCTCACCACGACGATCACCCCCATGAGCAGCCCCGCCAGGGCATCCACGTGGAGCGCCCCGTCCAACGCCAGCAGCGGCCCGCGCGCAAAGACCTGATAGACCACCGCCAGGCCCGCCGCCAGGGTGCCCAGCGCGCCAGCGATCTGGAACCATGCCAGGCCCCGGCGCGGCAGCGGCGCCAGACAGACCAGGGCCGTCAACAGGGGAATGCCCAATACAAGTGCCAAGGCCATCGGTTTATCCTCGCAAGCTGCGCAAGCGGTCGGTATCGGTGGTTGCGAAAGCGCGGTGGATTTGCCGGGACACGAGCGCCATGACCGCCACGCCCACCAGCAAGTCAAGGGCGATCCCTAACTCGACGGGCAGGGGCAGGCCGTGGGTGGCCGTGAGGGCGGCGAAGTAGATGCCGTTCTCCATCGTCACCAAGCCCCCGACCTGGCTCAGCGCCTTCTTGCGGATCAGCATCGTGAAGAGGCCGACCAGCAGCATGGCGATGGAGACCGGCAGCGCGTTGTGGGTGCCGAAGGCATCCAGGGGACCGAGCGGCCCCACCACCCGGTACGCCACCAGCACCAGCCCCACCGCCACGGGCAGTGCCAGGCGATAGGGCAAGGTCACTTCCATCTCCCGCGGCGCATGCACCTCGCGCAGCGCGAACAGGAGCACGCCCGGAATCCCCAGGACTTTGACGGCGAGGGTGAGCGCCACCGCCGCCGCGCCGTGACTGCCACCGCCCGCCAGAGCGGCGACGGTCGCGGCGCCCGTCAAAATTATGCCCTGGGCCGCCAGCAGGAAGATGGCGTGGTCGAGCCGGTGCGCCAGGACCGAGCCGAGGGTGATGCCGAGCAACACCACCGCCAACGCATCCAGCAGGCTCCGGGTCGTCTCCGGGTCCAGGATGGGCATGTTACCCTCCTACCACATATGTCGCCATCACGGCCATCAGTCCCAGCAAGCTTGCCGCGCCCAGCAGTTCCGGCACGCGGAAGATCCGCAGCTTGGCATAGCTCGTCTCCACCAGGCCCAACGCCAAGCCCAGCACGGCGACTTTCACCACGTAGCTGGCGACGCCCAGGGCCAGGGCGGGCAGGGTCAATTCCTGGGCCAGCCCCGCGGGGAAAAAGAGCGCGGCAATCAGGGAGAGGATGACGAGTTGTTTCACGTGGGTAGCCCACAGCAGCAACCCCAGGGGTCGCCCGGCGTACTCCAGGAGCATCCCCTCGTGCGCCATCGTCAGCTCCAGGTGGGTATCCGGGTTGTCCACCGGAATGCGCCCGGTTTCCGCAATGGCGACGATGAACAAGGCGGCCAAGGCCAGGAGCGCCGCTGCCCCGATACCCCCGTGCGTGAGGTCATCCAGGGAGGTGGACCCGGCGGGAATCGCCAGCGCAAAGATGCCCAGGATCAGGGCCGGTTCCACTAGGGCCGCGAAGGTCAGTTCGCGGCTCGTGCCCATGCCGCCGAAGTTGCTGCCCGTATCCAGAGCGGCCAGGGACAGGGCAAAGCGGGCCAGGGCGAACAGGCCCATGAGCACGATGGCGTCACCCACGCGGGCCAGGGGCGCATGCACGAAGAACATAGGCACCAGCCCCGCCGCGGCCAGGTGCGTGCTGAAATAGACGATGGGTGCCCAGCGGAAAATCCACGAGGCATGTTCCGAGACGACGCTCTCGCGGTTCAGGTATTTCACCAGGTCGAACCAGGGTTGCAGAAGGCCCGGCCCGCGGCGGTTCTGCCAGCCCGCCTTGAAGGACTTGATAAGGCCGTTCACCAGGGGGGCCAGCACCAGGGCCAACGCCAACTGCGCGATGAGCAGGAACAGTACCGCCATTGTAGGAGACTCCTCAGCGGGTCAGTAGCAGCACCACGACGACCGTCGCAAACATATATCCCAGGTAGAGGCGCAAGCTACCGTTCTGCAAGGCCCGCACCTGCTGGGCGAGCATGACCAGCGCCTGCACCAGCGGCCTGTAGAGGTACCGCTCGTAGACGGGCAGGACTCCGGCCTCATAGCGCACCGCGGTCACGAAGTACGGGAGCGCAGCGTGCTCCCGCTCCACCGCACGGTAGGGGCGCACCAGCGCCCGGAAGATAATGCGGATGGGTTTGGCGAGGGCCGAGGCGCTGTACTGCATGCTCGGCTCCAGCGCGATGCCGCAGACCCACGGCGGTGCCACCCGGCTACGGGCCGGACCGCCCAGGAGCCGAGCGAGGAGGAGGCCGACGCCGCCCAGTGCCAGTAGCACGCCCAGCGCCCCAACCGGGGCAACGGCCCCGCCCGGCGCAGCAGGCACGGCCATGACCCCAACCCCGGCTTGCGGGACCGTGCCCACTAAGGAAACCGTCACCGGCCCCAGCAGGGTCATGACGCCCCCCGCGCCGAGACCCAGGGCCACGCAGAGACCAGCCAGGAGCGCCATCCCCGCGCGCATCGTCCCCACAACCTCCCGCGGCTCCTGCGGCAAGGCGCTGCGGGAGATTCCCAAAAAGGCAATGCCAAAGGCTTTCACGAAGCAGAAGGCCGCTAGCCCACCCGTGAGGGCCAGCAGCCCCGCCGCGGCAGCCGCGCCCGCGACCGCCAGAGGATCGCGCGTAGCCCCGGCCAGGCGTAGCAGGCCCTGGAAGATCAGCCACTCGCTCATGAAACCGTTGAGTGGCGGGAGCGCCGAAATCGCCATCGCACCCACCAGGAAGGTGGCCGCGGTCCAGGGCATGGTACGGATGAGGCCGCCCAGCCGCTCCAGGTCCCGGGTATGAGTGGCGCGCTGGACTGCACCCGCGCCCAGGAACAGCAGCGCCTTGAACACCGCGTGGTTGAGCACGTGGAAGAGGCCCGCCGCCAGCGCCAGGGCCGCCGCCGCGGGTTGGTCGAGCGCGGTCAACACCTGGGCAGCCCCGATGCCGATCAGGATGATGCCAATGTTTTCCACACTGTGATAGGCCAGGAGTCGCTTCAGGTCGTGCTCCATGAGGGCGTACAGCACCCCCAGCACCGCAGACACCGCCCCCAGGGCCAACACCAGGACGCCCCACCAGGCCGGGCCGGGACCGGCGAAATCCCAGGCTACCCGCACCAGGCCATAGATGGCCGTTTTGATCATCACCCCGCTCATCAGCGCGGAAATGTGGCTGGGCGCGGCGGGGTGGGCACGGGGCAGCCACACATGGAGCGGAATCACCCCGGCCTTGGTGGCAAACCCGACGAGGGCCAGTAGGAAGACCCCATCCCGCATCAGGGGCGTGAGGTGCTCACGTGCCGCCCGGAATCCCGCGAAGTCCAGGGTCTCGCTGTTTACAAGGAGGAGGAGGAACGCGCCCAGGAGAAAAGCCGTGCCCAGGTGCGTCATGACGATATAGACGAATCCGGCGCGCCGTACCCCGGCGTGCTGGTGGTCGTGAATGACCAGGAAGAAGGAGACCAGGGACATGGCCTCCCAGGCGAAGAGGAACGCAAAGACGCTATCGGCCAGCACCACCAGGACCATCGTCGCCAGGAACAGGTTGTATCCGGCGCCCAGGCCAGATAACCCACCGTGTTCCTCCCCCAAGTAGCCGATGGCATAGAGGGACACCGCACAGGCGACCGTGGACAACACCAGGAGGAACCAGGCGGACAGGGGGTCGAGACGGAACGTGAACACCGCGTAAGGCGCAGCCGAGAAGAGGTGTACCTGTTGGACCGTACCGGCGAGCAGTGCTGAGAGGGCCACGCCGACGCCGATGAGGCTCCCGACGCCCGCGATACCGTGGGCCACGACACGGGCATGCCGCGGCAGGATGAGCGCCAGCAGGGCACCGATCAGGTACAGCCCCACTGGCGCCAGCCAGTTTTGCGCTTCGGGACTCTCCATGTCACCTCCCTCAGCCATGTCGCGCCGTGGCGGCACACATATGCAGACGGGTCGCCTCCTGCCTGTATGGTGGCGACCCGTTCCATGAGTCTGGCAAATTAGCCAGTACGCTCCCGTCCCTCTGGGAAGGCAGATGCCTCCGCCGCGATGCGGTCGTCGCTCGGCACTAGTGACTCGGAACCGGCCGAGACCACCGCGTCCTCATCGGCCAAAGACTGTAGCGTCCCCAAATGGTTGGTGAAAATGTTCCGCGCAGCATCCAGTACTACAAAGATGTTCTCATCTACTACGCGGTAATACACGCTGGTGCCATCCTTGCGGCCTTCCACTACGTGGTTGGCGCGGAGCACCCCCAATTGCTGGGACACCGCGTTTCCTTCAATACCCAGTTGGGCCTGCAACGCGGAGACCGTCTGTTCTCCCAGCCGCAGACACTCCAGGATACGCACCCGGGTCGGGTGCGCCAGCGCCTTGAATAACTGGGCCTTGAAGTCCTGTAGGGTCCGCCGCGCCGAACTCACCCCAACTTCCTCATCTCTAAAGGTGTAAAGATTCGGAGATAGTATAACCGATACCAGTTCTCATAACACCAGTACACGATCCGAGGAGGTCTTAGGGAATCGGGCGGTGGTAGGGGCGCATGGCCATGCGCCCCTACC
>JACQUQ010000001.1 GCA_016210175.1 Chloroflexota bacterium
CATCTCCTGGGTGATGCGGGCCAAGCGCGCCTCAGTGTAGCGCATGGCCGCCGGGGGATCGCCGTCCATGCTCCCGAAGTTGCCCTGGCCGTCCACCAACAGGTAGCGCATGGAGAAGTCCTGGGCCATGCGCACCATGCTGTCATAGACCGGGGCATCGCCGTGGGGGTGGTACTTGCCCAGCACCTCGCCCACGATGCGGGCGCTCTTCTTATAGGGGCGGTCATTCCGCAGCCCCAACTCGTCCATGGCGTACAGGATGCGGCGATGCACCGGCTTCAGGCCGTCCCGCACATCGGGAAGCGCCCGAGCTACGATGACGCTCATCGCGTAATCCAGGTAGGCACTGCGCATCTCGTCTTCGATCCGGATGGGCCGGATCCGCTCGGCAGCCTGTGTCATGCCCGGTTACTCCTCCTGCACGCGCGGTATCACCACGATACTCCGGCTCCGCCGTACCCGCCCACCCTCGCGCCGGGGTTCCCTTGCAAGAGCAGAGCAAGGCCACGCGCTCCGAGCGACGCGCGATCGCCCTATCCCAGGGTACCGAAGGGCGACTGCGCACGAGAGGGCCGAAAGCGGAGAGGACAGTCAAACCACACGGAGTAGTTTGCTTCCATAATAAGTAGAGTAAGTATAGCACACCTGGGCGCGAGCGTCAAAGGCGCTGCCGCCCTGGGGGTATGCCCAGGGCGACTCAGGCAGCGTACTCGTGGGGCAGCAGGTCGTCGGGGAGGCGGAAGACGGCGCTGGAGACCAGGACTTCCCGCAGAAACTCCCGGGCCAAGCGGATGTCCTCGCGAATGACCTCGGGCGGGCGGCCTTCGAGCGCGGCAATCTGGGCGAGCGCGTAGCCATCGACGCTGGAGAGGAGGAACGCCTCGCGCCATTCGTCTGGGAGGCGCTGCAAGGCCTGGTCCAGCGCCTGCTGCACTTCGTGGCGCTCCAGGGCCTCGGCCGGGAAGACTGCCTGCGGATCGGGGAGGATATCCTGGAGGCGGATAGGCTCGCCTTCCTCGGTCAGGCCCACCGGCTCCTCCAGCGAGACGAGACGGTGACGGCGCGCTGCGCTCCGCTGGGCCTGGCGGCGCAGCACGGTATCAGCGACCCGGCGGAACCAGGGGTAGAACCCCCTGCTGGGAGACTTCTCCCCAAGGCGGCGCAGCGCCACGACCACCGCCTCGTTGACCACATCCTCCAGGGCCAGGTCGCCCCGTTGCACCATGCCGAGCGCCTGGTAGTAGCGCAGACGCCGCTGCACATAGCGGCGCAGCAATTGGAAGTTCGCGCGCACGAACTCGGAGAAGGCGCGCCGGTCATCCCAAGCGGTCCGATCCATAGGCCTTGCTCTCTCGCACTGGGTTCCCCATCCCGTGCCGTCGTCCGCTCCGGCGAGGTCAGGTGTGGCGGAACAAGCAGCCGGGCCCGGCCAGGAAAACGCGGGGCCCGGCTCGTCGTATCCGTACCGCGCAGCGCACCGCGCTCGGCTCGCCAGTGCCGGGGATATCCGTCCGGCAGCGGCCCTGGCGGTGGTCCTGCTACGCTGCCCGCTCTTCCCGCCGGGCGCCGGTCCGTACCGGGATCTGCTTGGGGCGGGCGGCTTCCGCCTTGGGGAGGGTGATGGTCACCACGCCGTTCTCAAAGCGGGCCTCCGCCTTCTCGGCCTGGACCGTGGCGGGCAGGCTCACCTGGCGGAAGCAGCGGCCGGAGCGCCGCTCCTGGCGCAGGATGTTCTCCTCCTTGATCTCCCGCTCCCGTTTCATCTCACCCCGGATGGTGAGCACGTTGCCCTCCACCCGGATATCCAGGTCCTCGGGCCGGATACCCGGCACCGACGCCTCGATATTGATGGCCTCCGGCGTCTCCCAGATGTCCAGGGGCAGGCTCATCGTCCCGGCCTCCAGGGCCTCGCGCCCCCGAAACTCCGGGAAGAACCGCTCCATGAGCCGGTCCATCTGCTCCCGCATGGTCTCCAGTTCACGGAAGGGTTCCCATCGCGTCAACGCCATTGTCGCCTCCTTCTCGCAAGCTTCCTGCGTGAATACGTGTCCCGCTATTTCCCCGGTTCCGGCCACGGTCCCACGTGGACCGTGAGCGGCAGGGGAGTGAGCGCAAAGGGTGTGACCTCGAAGTACGTCGCGTAGCCCGACCCTTCCACGGCGACCTCGTAGGATACGTTAGGCGCCAGTTCCAGACGGTCGCCCGTCCGGACGACTACCTCCTGGTCGCGCTTGTTGTGCAGCAGGAACCGCAGCCAGCCGTACACGAGCCACCAACTCTTGGGATACGGATGACGCTGGCGGGGCTGACGCAGTCCGGGCGGATCGCTCCGCAGCACCGGGGTCTTCCCCTCTCGCTGGATCCGAGCGGCCAGTTCGGCTTCAGAGGGGGCGTGGGCGGCTTCCCAGGGAGTCACCGTGTATGACCCGGCCATATTCCCTTTCCCTCCTCGCCGGGATAGCGCGTTCCCTACCGTCCGCTCGCCCCTGGCCCAGGCCCCAGGCCCACCCGGCGGACACCGCCAGGCGGCTGGGAACCGCAGGAGCGGGACGCTGCGGGGCAGGGTTGCGTCTTCACCAAATACAACGCAGGGTGACGGGGACGTGATAGGCCCGCTCCCCGGTCGCCGCAGGTCTCCTCCTTCCCTTTTGAGCGTGCTACAGGTATGCTATACTGCACCTGGGTTTCTCTACGGCAGCGGCTATCCGCACCACCGTAGCGCACCCTCCCAGATGGGGTCGGGTCCGGCCCGATGGGAGTTCCCTGGGTGGGAAGCTCCGCCCAGGTGGGCGAGAGCAGCCAGAGGTCACCGGTAGGGGGTGGGAATTCGCATGATCCGGGTCGAGGGGCTCACGAAGCTCTACGGCGACTTTGTCGCCATCGAAGACATTACCTTTAGCGTGAACGAAGGCGAGATTGTGGGTTTCCTGGGGCCGAACGGCGCCGGGAAGACGACCACCATGCGCATCCTCACCGGGTTTATGCCCGCCACCGAGGGCACCGCGCAGATCGCCGGGTACGATATCTTCTCCCAGTCCTTAGAGGCCCGCCGTCACATCGGCTACCTCCCGGAGACCGTGCCCCTCTACACCGATATGACCGTACGGGGCTACCTGGACTTCCAGGGGACACTGCGCGGCCTCAAGAACCCCAGGCGGACCAACCGCATCGACGATATTATCGAGCGCATGCGGCTCGACGAGTACGCCGACACCCTGATCGGCAAGCTTTCCAAGGGCTACCGCCAGCGGGTGGGCCTCTCCCAGGCGCTGCTCCACGAGCCGGACGTGCTCATCCTCGACGAGCCTACCATCGGCATCGACCCCATCCAGGTGGTGGAGACCCGCCAGCTTATCAAAGAGTTGGGCAAGAACCACACCATCCTCCTCAGCAGCCATATCCTGCCGGAAGTCAGCATGGTCTGCGAGCGGGTGGTCGTGGTGAACGAGGGGCGCCTGGTGGCGGTGGACCGGCCCGAGAACCTGTCCACCCGGCTGGGTGGGGCCGACCGGCTGCGGCTCGCCGTGCGCGGTCCTGCCGGGGACGTGGCCGCCGCGCTGCGCCAGGTGGCCGGGGTCCTGGAGGTGGAGGTGGAGCGGGCGCCGGGCGGCGTGGAGCGGGCGCCGGGCGGCGTGGAGCAAGCGCACCGCTTCGTCCTGGTCTGCCGTCCGGGGCGGGACCTGCGCGAGGAGGTCGCCGCGCTGATCGTGCGGCGGAACTGGGGCCTGCTGGAACTCCAGCCCATGGGGATGAGCCTGGAGGAGATTTTCTTGCGTCTGACCACACACGAGGAGCTCTAGCCCGTGCGCAATACTCTGGCCATTCTCAAGAAAGAAGTCGTCGGCTACTTCACCTCGCCCATGGCCTATGTCGTGGCCGCCGTGTTCCTGGTGCTGTCGGGGCTGTTCTTCGCCCGCTACGTCAGCAGCGCGCAGATCGCCAGCCTGCGGGGGTTCTTCCAGCCCGCCAGCTTCTTAATGATCCTGCTGGCCCCGGTGCTGACCATGCGGCTGCTGGCCGAAGAGCAGAAGCTCGGCACCCTGGAATTGCTCCTGACCGCCCCGGTGCGGGACGTCGAGGTGGTGCTGGGCAAGTTCCTGGCCAGCCTGGCCATCCTGGCGGTCATGCTGGTGCTGACCCTCTACTATCCGTTGCTGCTGTTCTGGTTCGGAGATCCCGATCCGGGGCCGCTCCTCACCGGGTACCTGAGCCTGCTCCTCCTGGGGGCAAGCGCGCTCGCGGTCGGGCTGCTGGCCTCGTCCCTCACCAGCAACCAGATCGTGGCGGCAGTGCTCGGCCTGGGCATCCTGCTGCTCTTCTGGCTGCTGGGGCTGTCGGCAAGCATGGTCGAGAACCTGCCGCTAGTGCGGGACGCCCTCATCTACATCTCCTTGGGCGGGCACCTTACCGACTTGGTGAACGGCGTCATTGATACGAAAGACCTGGTGTACTACCTCAGCTTCGCAGCGGTCGCCTTGTTCCTGACGGTGCGGTCGCTGGAGACCCGGAGGTGGCGCTAATGGGAACGCTCCGCGCAGCCCTCGCCGGCCCCGCACCGGTGGTCGGCGTGCTGGCCGTTCTGGTCCTGGCCGCGGCCGGGGTCCTGTATCTGCTCCTGCCCGAGTTGCAGTTGGCGGCCCAGGCCCTGGCGGGGCTGGGGCTGGTCCTGCTGCTGGTCTTCGTGGTGGGGGCCTATGACCTGGTGAAGACTGCCCTCCTGGGCCGCCAGGCGCGCTACGGCACGAATACCCTGGTGATGACCGTGGCCTTCATCGGCATCGCCGGACTGGCCAATTTCCTGGGCGCCCACTACCATCAGCGCCTGGACACCACCGCCTCCGGGCAGTACACCCTGTCCCAGCATACCCGCGCCGTGCTCAAGGGCTTGCAGGGGCAAGTCCACGTGGTCGGCTTCTTTGTGAAGCGCGATCCCATTGCGGTTGCCAGCCAGGAGCAGGCGGAGAACCTGCTCCGGGAATACGCCTTCTACACCGATAAGATCAGTTATGAGTTTGTGGACCCCGAAGAGAAGCCGGCGATCGCCAAGCAGTATGAGATCCGGGACTTCGGGGCCCTCGTCTTTACCTATGAGGGCCGCAAGCACCAGACCTTTGGCCTGCAAGAGCAGGACTTTACCGGTGCCATCCTCAATGTGACCGGTGTAGAGCAGAAGCGGGTGTACTTCCTCGCCGGCCACGGTGAAGCAGACATCGAGAGCGCCGAGGAGACCGGCCTGCAACTGGCCCGGGACGGCCTCCAGGCCGATAACTACCGGATCGAGAAGCTGGACCTGACGGTCACGCCCGCGGTGCCCGAGAATGCGGCGGTGCTGGTGGTGGCTGGTCCCAAGAAGCCGCTCCAGCCCAGCGAGCTGCGGGCCATTGAGACCTACCTGACCCAGGGCGGCAAGGCGATGTTCCTCCTGGACCCGGACCCGCCCCAGGAGTTACAGCAACTGCTGGGCAAGTGGGGCCTGATCTTTCGCGAGGGCACGGTGATCGACACCGTGACCTACGCCCAGCCCGACGTGCGGACGCCGGCGGTGCAGCGCGACCAGTACCTCCTGACCCAGATCACCAAGGACCTGGATACCACCTTCTTCCCGGGGGCTACGGGCATCTTCGTGGACCTGCCCGAGCCAGACCGGGAGTACCTCGCGATCACGCCGCTGGCCCATACCAGCTTCCAGAGCTGGCAGACGGTGGCCGCACGCACCGAGGGGGTCCCCAACTTTTCTGAGGGCGATACCTTCGGTCCGCTGGTGCTGGCGGTCCAGGTCGAGGCCACGGCCCCCAGGGGAGGGAAGCCCCTGGTGCCCTCGACGCGGGACGGACCCAAGGCGACCCGCCTGATCGTGGTGGGCGATACCGACTTCGCCACGAACAAATACTTCTACTCGCTGTACAACAGCGACCTGTTCTTGAACTCGGTGAACTGGCTGGGCGCCCAGGAGGAACTGATCTCCATCCGGCCCAAGCCGCCGGAGTTCCGGCGCCTGATCATCACCCAGCGGGGCTGGGACTGGATCGTGTACTCCAGTATCGTCTTCTTGCCCGCAGTGGTGTTGCTGGCAGGCGGCGTCGTCTGGTGGCAGCGGCGCTAGCGAGGGAGCACGCGACAGCACAAGGGAAAGGGCTGGGGGGTAGAGGTCGTGAGTTTCAAGACTACCGGCGTGTTGCTGGTCATCCTGGCTACCCTGGGCGGCTATGTCTACCTGTTCCCACCGCCGGATGAGAACGCCCAGCAGGTCACGCGTCCGCCCTATGTGTGGGAAGTGGACATGTATGACATTACCCACCTGGATGTGACCTACCAAGACAAGACCGTGTCCATGGACTGGGACACGGAGCAGAAGCAGTGGCATTTCCGGCCCGAAAGCTCCTTCCAGGGGGAGATCGACCAGGTGCGGGTGAACGGCATCCGGTTGCTGCTGAGCGGGCCGGGGTCGAAGCGCAAGCTGGAGGAGGCGCAAGGCCAGGACCTAGCCCCGTTCGGGCTGACCCAGCCCACGGTGGTCGCCAACATCACGGTCAGTAGCGGCGACCGCTACCGCATCCTGGTGGGCGATGCCACGGCCAACGGCCAGAGCCACTACGTATTCCTGGATGGACAGTCCGAGATCTGGCTGGTGGACTATACCTGGGGCAGTGAGCTGGCCCGTTTTGTCCAGGAACCGCCCCTGGCAAAGGAACCGGAGGCCGCAGAGTAACCGGTCCCCGCCGCGGAAGGAGGAGCATGGCACACTCCGAGATAGCCCCCCCCGAAGAGGCGATAGCTCCGGTCGCTGCGCCAGCCCCGGCCAGGGACTCCCGCGCCTGGTGGTTCCTGGTCGTGGTCCTGGCCCTGGGGGTCATCGCCAGTGCCCTGCTCCTGGCCTGGCCGACCCGGCCCGAGGCGGGGACCGGGCCAGAGACCGCGAGCACGGCGGATGTTGCTCCGCGCACCGGCGCACTGGCCCCGGACTTCCAGTTGCCCACCCTGGACGGCGCATCAGCCTCGCTCCAGGAGTACCGGGGCCGGGTGGTGCTGATCAACTTCTGGGCGACCTGGTGCGCGCCCTGCCGGGCCGAACTGCCCGACCTGAGCCGCGCGTACCAGGAGTGGCAAGACCAGGGCTTCGTGGTGCTGGCGGTCGATGTGAGCGAGCCGGAGAGCGCGGTGCGCCAGTTCACCCTGGAGATCCCGTTGCCGTTCCCGGTGCTGCTGGACACCGATGGGAGCGTGACCGAGCGCTACCGCGTGACCGGACTGCCCACCAGCTTCTTTCTCGACGAGGACGGGGTGATCCGGGGCGTGTTCATGGGGGCGGTGAACCACGGGACGGTCATCAAGAAACTGGAACAAATGGCGCAGAACCGCGCCGCGGACCAGGCCAGGGGCAACTAACGCTCCATTGCTCCATTACCCATAGTTTGAGGGGGACCGCTCGGTGGGGACGGGGTGCAACCCGTTCCTGCCTGCCGGCAATGCTCCGGGAACCGCGCACGACCGCACCCCTCACCGCAGCGCAAAGGGAAAGCGAGCGCAGTGATAACGATCGGGGTGGACCCCCAGGGCAATCGCATTATGAAAAGGGCTGGCGGAGAGGAAGAAGACGGAGCATACTGGGCGGGTCAGGAGGAAGGGAGAGGGAGGAGGCCCGCCATGCCCGACCAGCCGTCGTGCCGTATCCGGGAC
>JACQUQ010000048.1 GCA_016210175.1 Chloroflexota bacterium
CTCCCTGGAGGCGCACGGGGCGCTGGTCCTGGTGGACCGTATTGAGGAAGCCATCGCCCTGTCCAACCTCTACGCGCCGGAGCACCTGAGCCTGGTGGTGCGCGACCCCTGGGCCTTCATCGGCGGCATCACCAACGCCGGGGGCATCTTCGTCGGCGAGGCGTCCCCCGAAGCCGTGGGCGACTACACCGCCGGCCCCAGCCACGTCATGCCCACCGGGAGCACCGCCCGCTTTAGCTCACCCCTGAACGTCAATGACTTCCTCAAGGTGATCAGCCTGGTAGCGCTGAACCGGGCAACCCTGGCGCAGATCGGCCCGGCAGCCGCCCGTATCGCCCGCGCTGAGGGCCTGACCGCCCACGCGCGGGCCATCGAGGCCCGCCTGGAGCAGGACTGAGTGCTGAGTGCTGAGGACTGAGTGCGTGGGACTGCCAGTCGTCGCTTGGCGAGGGGGCGGTATCCTATGCCGCCGGGCGAGCGGCGACGTTGTGGTGAAGGATGCTAGCCCCGTACAGAGAGAGGTACTATCCGTGACCGATACCCTCAGTCCTCAGTCCTCAGTCCTCAGTCCTGACCTGGACCGCCTGCTCCGGCCCCACTTCCGCGCGGTGGCGCCCTACACGCCCATCGAGCCGGTGGAGGTGCTCAGCCGCCGCCTGGGGATCCCCGACGACGCCGTTATCAAGCTGGACGGCAACGAGAACCTGTACGGCCCGTCGCCGCGCGCCCTGGAGGCGCTGGCCCGGTGCGCCCGCTACCACATCTACCCGGACCCGCTCCAGCGCGACCTGCGCCAGGCCCTGACCGCCTACACCGGCCTGGGCGTCGAGCACATCGTGGTCGGCAACGGCTCCGACGAGCTTATCGACCTGCTCATGCGGCTGACCCTGGAGCCGGGCGACCGGGTGCTCACGTGCAGCCCCACCTTCGGCATGTACAGCTTCAACGCGGGCGTCTGCGCCGCGACCGCGGTGGATATCCCGCGCGATGCCGCCTTCGCGGTGGACGCCGAGGCCGTGGCCGCCGCGGTGGACGAGCGCACCAAGCTGATCTTGCTACCCTCGCCCAACAACCCGTCGGCCAACCTGCTGCTCCGCGCCGACCTGCTGCGGCTGCTGGAGACCGGGGTGCTGGTGGTGGTGGACGAGGCCTACGCCGAGTTCGCCGGGGAGACGGCGGCCGACCTGGTGCCCCACTATGAGAACCTGGTGGTGCTGCGGACCTTCAGCAAGTGGGCAGGGCTGGCCGGGCTGCGGGTGGGCTACGGCCTCATGGCGCCCCGCCTGGCCCAGTTGCTCGACCACATCAAGCCGCCGTACAACGTGAACGTCGCCGGGCTGGTGGCGGCACTGGCCTCCCTGGAGGACCTGGCCCTGCTCCAGGAGCGGGTGCAGGCCATCGCTGCCGAGCGGGAGCGCCTGTACACCCTCTTGCAGACGGTCCCCTACCTGCGCCCCTACCCCTCACGGGCCAACTTCATCCTGTGCGCCGTGATGGAGCGGGACGCCCGCGGCCTGAAGGACGCCCTGGCCGGAGTAGGCATCTTTATCCGCTTCTTCGATACACCGCGGCTGCGGGGGAGCGTGCGCATCAGCGTGGGCCTGCCGGAGCACACCGACCGGCTGCTGGCCGAGCTCCGGCGCATGTGAGCGTGACGGGTTCACCACGGAGAACACGGAGAACACGGAGAACACCAAGCGAGAGGGCGATTCGTGAATCGTCCCTTATAGGGATCGGCCGACGGCCTATTCAGAGCACCCTCTCGTACGTGCTTCATCCGCTCTCTGGATATCCTCGGTGCGCTCCGTGCGCTCTGTGGTGAATCGTACCCTGGAGGAAGAACATGACGGAGCGTCGGGGCGCCTTCCAGCGCCGCACCCGCGAGACTGACACCGCCGCCACCTGGGACCTGGACGGCCGAGGGGAGGCCGAGGTCAGCACGGGCATCGGGATGCTGGACCACCTCATCAGCCAGATCGCCCGCCACGGCCGCTTCGACCTCGCCCTCCAGGCCCAGGGCGACCTGCACGTGGACGCCCACCATACCGTTGAGGACGCGGCCATCGTCCTGGCCCGCGCCTTCGATGGTGCGCTGGGGGAGCGCCGGGGCATCACTCGCATGGGGGACGCCACCGTGCCCCTGGACGAGGCCCTGGCGCTGGTGGCGGTGGACCTGGGCGGCCGGGGCTACGCCGTCCTGGACCTCCCCTTCGGCGGGCCAGTGCTGGGCCAACTCCCCACGGAGCTGATCGAGCACTTCCTGGAGACCTTCGCCCGCGAGGGCCGGATGACGCTCCACGCCCGGCTGCTGGCCGGGAGGAACGACCACCACCGGGCCGAAGCCGTCTTCAAGGCCCTGGCCCGCGCCCTGGACCAGGCCACCACGCGAGATGAGCGCCTTGCCGGGGAGGTGCCGAGCACCAAGGGGGTCATTGAGCGGGTGTCCCATCAGGAGGAGGCTCCACCGGTCCCACCTGCGCCGAAGCCGGTCGATCCCTTGAATAGGCCCATCCGGTACCGTGGCCGGTAAGTTGGAGGTAGGTCATGCCCCAGGCCGGCACCGAGTCCACGCTCAAGGAACTGCGGGTGCGCGTCACCCAGCAGGTCTTTCCACCCTACCACGAACTTCACGGCGCGATCACAGCGGGTTGGTATAATATACGATAGGGGGTGGAAGTACGTGGCGATGCTTCATTTGATGGTGGGACTTCCCTGTAGCGGTAAGACTACATTGGCTCGTCAACTTGAGACCAAGCATAACGCACTTCGCCTTACCCTCGATGAATGGCATATCCGCTTATTTGGACATGACTTCTGGGATAACATGGATGAATCCGATCAAACGAGGCATGTAGCTAGACATGAGGCAGTGGAATCCGTAATGTGGGATGTAGCGTCCAGGGTTTTAATTCTCGGGGTGGATGTTATTTTGGATTTTGGATTCTGGATTAGAAGCCAACGAGATGAATATCGTTCAAAAGCCCACGAGATCGGTGCTGATTTTAAAATCTATTTTACTGATGCATCTGAAAAAGAGCTGTTAGAACGCCTTAAGATTCGAAATACCCAACTTTCAGAGAGTACTTTTTATATACCGGAAAGCAAACTTAAAGAGTGGATGCAGTTGTTTGAACCACCTGCACGAGAGGAACTTGACTAAATCACTCCACGCGGACCTATATCCTTCCCCACGGCGCCTGCGCCGTACAGCAACCGAGCGATACCCGTTCTGGAGGGAAGGCAGGAAGGTGAGCGAAAGAGCGGATCCCCCCACCAGCGCCGTCAGCCGACCACCGTCAAGTGTCAGTTAGGTCGTGGTGGTCGCTTGCGTTCGACCTGCGCTTCCAGGCGCTGCTTGGTCGCCAGCAGTTGGGCGATGGTGGCCCGCTGCTGCCCGATGACCTGCCGCAGTTCGTCCGACGTTGCCGTGACCAAGCGGATCTCGCGTTCCATGCCGGAGGGAACGAGGGTGCTCCGCTCTCGCTACACCCCACCCCAAGAATCTCGCCACCCCACCCCTGAACTCTTACGCTCGATTGATATGCGGCGGCCAGGGCCGCCACCATACACTCCTCAGCGAGCCGCACCACCGCGGACGGCTTTCCGTTCCGGTCCGCTCTGGGCGAAGCTGTTCCGCTCCCGCTCTTCCCTCATGCCCTCAGATCCGCTAGAATCATTGGCAACCTTGTCGTCGTAGCCTGACCCGCTCCTCCCGTGGAGCACAGCAAGGAGTAGACCGTCGATGGATGCAACCCTCATTGCTCTGGGCGTCGGCGCCCTCGGCCTGCTGTACGCGGCGTTCCTGATACGCGGGGTGCTGGCGCAGCCCGAGGGGTCAGAAGAGATGCGCCGCATCTCCCTGGCTATCCGGGAAGGCGCGATGGCCTTCCTCGCTCGCGAGTACCGTACCCTGGGCGTGTTTGTGCTGGTGGTCGCCGCCGGCCTGAGCTACTTTCTCGGCTGGCAGACCAGCCTGGCGTATGTCTTCGGGACCCTCTGCTCGGCCGGGACCGGGTGGGTCGGCATGCAGGTTGCGGTCCGGGCCAATGTGCGCACCACCGAGGCCGCCCGCACCGGGCTCAACGCCGCCCTGCGGGTCGCCTTTAACAGTGGCGCCGTGATGGGGCTCTCCGTGGTTAGCGTCGGGCTGATCGGGGTCAGCCTGGTCATACTGCTCACCGGCGCCAATCCGGGCGTGGTCGCGGGCTTCGGCTTCGGGGCATCCAGCATCGCCCTCTTTGCCCGGGTGGGGGGCGGCATCTACACCAAGGCCGCCGACGTCGGGGCAGACCTGGTGGGGAAGACCGAGGCCGGCATCCCGGAGGACGACCCCCGCAACCCGGCGGTGATCGCCGACAACGTGGGGGACAACGTTGGTGATGTGGCCGGCATGGGCGCCGACCTCTTCGAGTCCTACGTGGGATCCATTGTGGCAGCCCTGGCCCTGGCCGTGGTGACCGCCGAGAACACCACCCAACTGTCCCTGCCCCTCCTGGTCGCCGCCGGGGGCATCGTGGCCTCGATTATCGGCTCGATGTTCGTCCGGGTAGGCGAGCGGCCGGAGATGGGCGTCCTGCTCAACGCCCTGCGCCGGGGCATTTACCTCGCGGGCGCCCTGGCCGTCGCCGCGTCGCTGGCCGCGGTGCTGAGCCTGGGTCTCAGTCTCAACTTCTTCTGGGCCATTGTGGTCGGCCTGGTCGCCGGCCTGCTGGTAGCCATCGCCACCGAGTTCTACACCTCGTACACCTATGCGCCGACGCAGGCGCTGGCGCGCTCAGCAGATACCGGCCCGGCGACCGTCATCATCTCCGGGTTCGCCTTGGGGATGCAAAGCACCATCGTGCCGGTCGTCGTCCTGGGCGCTGCGGTGCTGGTGGCCTACGCCCTGGGCGGACTGTACGGCATCGCGCTGGCCGGGGTCGGGCTGCTGTCCACGCTGGGCATTACCCTGGCGACCGACGCCTACGGCCCGGTGGCCGACAACGCCGGGGGCATTGCGGAGATGGCCCACCTGCCGGCGCAGGTGCGGGAGCGCACCGACGCGCTGGATTCCCTGGGCAACACCACGGCCGCCACCGGCAAGGGCTTTGCCATCGGCTCGGCGGTGCTGACGGCCCTGGCGCTCATGGCGGCCTACACCCAGGCGGCCAATGTGGGGACCATCAGCGTGCTCGACCCGCGGGTGCTCGTCGGCATCCTGGCAGGCGCCATGCTCCCCTTCGCTTTCAGCGCCCTGACCATGCAGGCGGTGGCCGGGGCCGCCTATGCCATGGTGACCGAGGTGCGCCGCCAGTTCCGGGAGATCCCCGGCCTGCTGGAGGGCAAGGCCCAGCCCGAGTACGCCCGCTGCGTGGACATCAGCACGGGCCGGGCGCTGCGGGAGATGGTCCTGCCGGGGACGATGGCCGTGGCGGCTCCGCTGGGGGTCGGGCTTACCCTGGGGCCGGAGGCCCTGGGCGGCCTGCTGGTGGGAGCGACCGCGAGCGGGTTCCTGCTGGCGGTGACCATGGCCAACGCCGGCGGCGCCTGGGATAATGCCAAGAAGGTCATTGAAGCCGGCAACCGGGGCGGCAAGGGGTCGGCAGCGCACCACGCGGCGGTGGTCGGCGACACCGTGGGCGACCCCTTCAAGGATACCTCCGGGCCGTCGCTGAACATCCTGATCAAGCTGATGTCCGTCGTGTCGCTGGTGTGCGCCCCCCTGCTGGGAGGGTAGCGCACACCCCGGATCACCGTGTCGGAGTCCTGGATACTCCACCCTTGGGCGTGTCGGCACACGAGCGCGGGCCGGAGGAGGAAGCTGGTCATGCTGCGGTCTGGGGCCGCAGCATCCGTACCCTCGCTCTCCCCCCGGTGGCCGACATGACGCACACCCGAGTTGGAGCCTGACGAGAGGGGGGAACCATGGAGAACGCGACCGGGCCCTTGAGCGGCATCCGGGTCATCGACTTTTCCTGGATCGTGGCCGGGCCCCAGGCCACCCGCATCCTGGCGGACTTCGGCGCAGAGGTGCTCCGGATCGAGTACGAAGGACGGCTGGACTCCATCCGCATCAACGGCCAGGCCCCAGGCGCCGCCCCGGAGAGCCTCAATGCCAGCGGGTTCTTCAATAACCTGAACCGCAACAAGCTCAGCATGACCTTGAACGTGCGGCACCCCATGGGCATGGACCTGCTCAAACAGCTCATCGCCAAGGCCGATGTGGTGCTGGAGAACTTCAGCGCCGGCACCCTGGACACCTGGGGTCTCTCCTACGAGGCCATGCAGGAGATCAACCCGGCCATCATCTACATCAGCATGTCCGGGTTCGGGCAGACCGGGCGGAACCGGCTGTACACCACCTGGGGACCCACCGCACAGGCGCTCTCCGGCCTCACCTTCCTCTCGGGACTGCCCGGCGAGCCTCCGGCGGGCTGGGGCTACTCCTACATGGACCACACCGCGGGCTATTACGGAGCGATGGCGGTCCTGATGGCGCTGCACCACCGGAACCGCACCGGCGAGGGGCAGCGCATCGACCTGTCGCAGGTGGAAGCCGGCATGGTGCTCACCGGTCCGACCATCCTGGATTACGCAGTGAACGGCCGCCCCGCTCGCCGACCGGGCTTCCCGCCCGGCAATCGCTCGCCCCACCCGGCCACGGCCCCCCACAACACCTACCGCTGCGCCGGTACGGATAGCGCCGGCCAGACGCGCTGGATCGCCATTGCGGTCTCGACGGAGGAGCAGTGGCAGGCCCTGGTCAGGGCGATGGGCAATCCGGCCTGGGCCAGCGGCCCGCAGTTCGCCACCGGGCTGGACCGCGTGGATCACCAGGACGACCTGGACCGCCACATCGAAGCCTGGACCATGACCAGGGATGCCCATGAGACGATGTACCTCCTCCAGGGCATGGGGGTACCGGCGGCCGCGGTCCAGTCCTCCGAGGACCGCATCGAGCACGACCCGCAGTTGCGGGCGCGGGGGTTCTACCCCGTCGCCGACCATCCGGAACTCGGTCCCCACCGCTTTGAGGGCATGCCCGCCCACCTCTCCCGAACCCCGTGGACGCTGCGCAGCGGCGCGCCCCTGCTGGGCGAGCACAACGAGTTCGTGTGCAAAGAACTCCTGGGCATGACCGACGAGCAGTTTATCGGCTACTTCGAGAACGGGGTGTTCTAGCGCCGCACCGGAGGAGCACGCCATGGAACAGCACACCGCCGCGGGCCCGCTCGCCGATATCCGGGTGCTGGAGTTGACCGATGAGAAGGGGCAGTACTGCGGCAAACTGATGGCGGATATGGGCGCCGACGTAATCAAGGTGGAGCCACCCGGCGGGGACGGCGCCCGGCGGGTCGGCCCCTTCGTGGATGACGTGCCCGGCCCCGACCGCAGCCTCTACTTCTGGCACTACAATACGAGCAAGCGCGGCGTGACGTTGCACCTGGGGACGCCCCAGGGCCGGCAGATCTTTACGGAACTGGCGCGGCGCGCGGATATCGTCCTGGAGAGCCAGCAGTCCGGCTACCTGGAGGGCCTGGGGCTGGGCTGGTCGGCGCTGAGCCAGATCAACCCGCGCCAGATCATGACGTCGATTACGCCCTTCGGCCAGACGGGGCCGTGGCGGGACTTCCTGGCGTCGGACCTGGTGAGCCTGGCCGCGGGTGGCCCGATGGCCTCCTCCGGCTATGACCATCTCCCCGATTCGCCGCCCAGCCGCGGGCTATGGGATAACGCCTACCAGATCGGCTGCCACTACGCCTTCGTCGGCACCCTGGTCGCGCTCTTCGACCGGGACCGGATCGGCCAGGGCCAGTACGTGGACGTATCCATTCACGAGGCCTGTAGCGGTACCACGGAGGGGGCGTTCCCGCAGTGGGAGTACTTCCAGAAGGTGGTCCTCCGCCAGACCGGGCGCCACGCCGCGGCCACTCCGACGCCGCCCTGGCAGATCCTCTGCACCGACGGCATCTACATCAACGTCTTTGGCGGGCTGCCCCGCTCCCAGGAGTCCTGGCGCCTGCTGCTCCAGTGGATGGCGTCGGAGGGGATGGCCGAAGACTTGCTCGACGAGAAGTACGCCGACCTGGGGAAGTTCCGGCAATTTGGCGCCCGCAGCGACGAGACCGACCACATCATCGCGGTCATTACCAGGTTCGTGCAGGCCCATACCTCTGAGGAGATCTACCACGGGGCGCAAAACCGGGGCCTGCCGTGGGGTGTGGTGCGCAGCCCTGAGGAGACCCTCCAGGACCCGCACTGGTGGGACCGGGGGTTTTTCCAGAAGGTCTACCATCCCGACCTGGGGCGGGAGATCACCTATCCGGGCGCGCCCTATCGGTTCAGCACGACTCCGTGGGCCCTGCGGCGGCTGGCGCCCAAGCTGGGAGAGCACAACCTGGAAGTGTTCCACGAGGACCTGGGGATCCCCAAAGCGCAGCTGGTGGCCCTGGCAGAGGCAGGGGTGATCTAGTGCCCTGTCACTCCTCCGTTGATGGGTTCCACCCCGCCGCCCTGAAGGGCGGGCCCGCCGTTCACGGCGGCGGTCTCACCCATCAGTTCACGGGTGACAGAACACTAGCCGGGCTGCTGCGTGCCGGCTCACACATCCTCACGGCTCGGAAGCTCTCCTATCCCCTGCTCCTCCATCTCTTCCGGTGTGAGTTTCCGCGTCGCCTGCGCCTTGAGTTCCTGGACCTCCCGCCGCTCGACCGGGTCCTCACGTTTCTTGGGGTTCTTTCGGGCCACCGGGACCCTCCTTTCCGCCATGCTTACGGAATGAGCTACGCCTATCCCCACTCTGGCACTCTGCCTCAGGCTGCCGCAGCGCGCCGGGCCTCACCCAAATACCGCTGGAACCAGCCCGTGGCCGCGCGTGCCACCTCCTCCAGCGCCCCCGGCTCCTCGAACAGATGGCCTGCTCCGGGAATGATAATGAGTTCCTTGTCCGCGCGAAGTTGCCGCATCGCCTCACGGTTGAGGGCGATGACGGGCACATCGGCCCCGCCGACGATGAGTAAAGTCGGCGCTTGCACGTACGGCAGCGCTGCGCCGGCCAGGTCGGGCCGCCCCCCGCGGGAGACGACGGCGCGCACCACGTCCGGGCGTCTGGCCGCCGCCACCAGCGCAGCGGCAGCCCCGGTGCTGGCGCCGAAGTAGCCGATAGGAAGCCCACGGGTATCTGGATGCTGGACAACCCACTCCGTGGCGGCAATGAGCCGTTCCGCCAGAAACTCGATATCGAACCGCAGGTGCGCCGTCCGCAGATCGATAGTCTCCTCTTCCGGCGTCAACAGGTCGAGCAGCAGGGTCGCCAGTCCCGCCTTCCGGAGCTCTTGGGCCACGAAGCGGTTGCGGGGGCTGAACCGGCTGCTCCCGCTGCCGTGTGCGAACAGCACGATACCCTGCGCCCTTTCCGGCACCCCCAGGTCCCCGTCAAGCGTCACCCGTCCTGCCGGAATCCGGACGGGGCGCAACTCCCCTGCTTGCCCGGATGCGTTCATGAGCGATCCCTCCCCGGCACACCCCGCAGCCACACTCGCACACCACACGAGGTCGGCGTCTGGCCCGCACGCGCCAGGCAAAGTATTCCCCCAGGAACCTTTCGGAGTACCCTGGCAGCTTACGGTACCCTATGCACCTTTCGGGTTCGGCCCCGCAGGGCCTAGCCCTACTCAGTGTTCGGTATCCTTGGGTCCGCCAGGTACACCC
>JACQUQ010000046.1 GCA_016210175.1 Chloroflexota bacterium
CTCCTGATCCTGCACTAGGGAAGCGCCATCGTTACACCGGGCGAGGCTTGCGTGCCATCCGACCAAGCTGGACAGAAGGTGCACTTTTGTCCAATTTCTCCCCGTGCCTGTCCTTCCCGTATGCCGACGGCAACCCCTGTGGGTCCAGGTTGCCGCGCTCCTGCCGGAGCGACCCAGCGTGGCCCCCCCACCCGCTGGGCTGCCACCGCCGCCGCATGCCAGACCGCGTAGAGTTTGAGCATGTCGTCGCCGCCCTGGTGCATGGCTCCGGGTACGAGCGTCGCGCTGCTCCCGGCGGCTCTGACCACACCATCCGTCGGCGGCTCCAAGCGTGGGCGGCGGGACTCGCCGCGCCGCTCCCCACCCTGGCGCTCCAGGCGTACGACCGCATGATCGGCCTGGAGTGGGAGGACCTGGCCGTAGATGGGTGTAGTCCAGGCGGTCCCGCTGGGGTCAGGCGGGTTTGCAGGCCCGCACCGTCAGGCTCAGGAGGGCCAGGTCGCCGTCCAGGTCGCCCCGCGCCAGGTCGTGCTCAGCCAGCACCTCGATCCGGGCAAAACCCGCTTCCCGGAGCGTCGCCAGGTAGGTCTCCCGGTCCAAGGCCCCTGAGATGCACTGGCCCCACAGGTCCAGGCGCTCCCGCAGCGCCGCGGGTACCGACCGGCTGGCAACGGTATCGGCGATCACCAGCCGCCCGCCGGGGCGCAGCACCCGGTACACCTCACGGAACACCGCGCCCTTGTCCGGGGCCAGGTTCACCACGCAGTTGGAGATGACCAGGTCCACCGTGCCGGGGTCCACCGGCAGGTGCTCGATTTCCCCCAGGCGGAACTCCACGTTCTCGGCCGCCAATTGCCGGGCGTTGGCCCGTGCCAGGCGCACCATCTCCGGGGTCATGTCCACACCGATGACCCGTCCCGCGGGTCCGACCCGCCGGGCAGCCAGGAAGCAATCAATGCCGCCGCCGCTGCCGAGGTCCAGCACCGTCTCCCCCGGCTGAACCTCGGCCAGACCTACCGGGTTGCCGCAGCCCAGGGAAACCCCTGTCACACTGGCCGGGAGGCCCGCCAGGTCTTCGGCGCGGTAGCCGATGCCACAGGTCCCGCTGCTGCACGCTGGGGCCTCCAGCGCGGTAGCCGGGCCGCAGCAGGCGGCATCCTGCGCCAGCGGCAGGGTCTCCGGGGGGATGAGCTGCTGGCGGGCGCGGGCGGCGTAGCGGGCGCTCACAGCCGCTTTGATGGCGTTGGGGTCCGTGGAGGACGAGCTTGTCATGGGGGTGCTCCTTTCGTGGTCGCTGCACCTATCATCAGCAGCCGGATCGCGGAAGAGCCGGGCTACGCGGTCGCGCAGCCCGGCGAGGGTGGCCGGGGCGATGCAGTAACAGGTGGTCGGGCCGGCGATAGTCCCCTGCACCAGGTCCGCCGTTTTCAAGACCTTGAGGTGCTCCGAGACCGTCGATTGGGCCAGGGGCAGCAGGTCCACAAGGTCGCCACAGATACACGCCCGCTGCGCGGCGAGCACCTGGAGGATACGGAACCGCATGGGGTTGCCCAGGGCGCGGAACACCTGCACCAGGCGCTCGTCGTCCGGGGTGAGGTCAAGGGGCTTCATGTGACCTCCTCACTTCATCGGCTTTTTCCGATGCACCGCCATCGACTTTATCCGATACAAGGGCGGCCGTCAAGCCCTGCGCGGGTGTGCTGGTACGGCGTGCTGGCAAACTGGAGACCGGTGGGCGCGCCTGCGGTCATGCCATAGCGGAGGCCGCAGGTCGCAGCATCCGTGCTCTGCTCACGGGGACGGGGATGCGACGGGCGTACCACGGATGGTTCGTCCTGGGCAGGCGAGCGCTGGGAAATGGCCCCACATCCCAGAAAATTAGGATTGACAAACATGCGAGCTTAGGCTACCCTCATACTGGATGGAGGGATACGTCTTCTTGGCTCGGAGGGCTTCCACCAGGCGAGGAGTTCGGACATCCGCCGTCCCGTCTTGCGGCATCGCCGCTGCGCCGGGCGCGCACCGCTCGGGTGCGGCCCACGCAAGAGCGCCCGCACCGGGCGTTCCGCAGCTCCCGCAGACCGATGGCGCGTGAGTTGTGGGTACGCCACGTCGGACCCAAACGGGCAGCCCGCGGCCCAGGGAGCGGCCGGGCCACCCGACGAGCAGAAGAGGAGGTAGACGCCGTTGTCGCCCGTAAAGCTTGCCCTCAGCGTACTCGGTACACCCCCAGTGCGGTCCCTGGTCATCAGCACGGGGAAGACCTTGCTCGCCGACTTGCTCGGCCAGGAGGAACGGTCCCGGCAGGTCGCCCACGCCTGCCCCCGCTGTGGATGGCAGGCGGAAGGCCACACGAAAACGACGCAGCACACCGCGGAGGCGCTCTTGCCGCGCGTGCGCCTCGCGGTACCAGGGCTGCGCGGCCATGCGGAGCGGGCCGCAGACGTCGAAGCAGCCCTAGCCCGGCTGGACGGGGTAGCCAGGGCGCAGGCAAGTGCGCTCACCGGCCGGGTGCTCGTCGTCTACGACCCGGCGGTGGTGGACCGTGCGGCGATCTGCCGTGCGCTCGAGGCGTGTCCCGCCATCCCGTCGGTGTCTGCCGAGGCCGCGGTCGTCAGCGCCGGTCGCTGACGGTCGCGGTACCCGATCAGACGCGCCGAGTGGAGGACCACCGCTACGGTGCTCAAGTTGTGGACGACCGCACCCGTCAGGGGGGAGATGAGGCCGAGGGCGGCCAGGATCACGCCGGTGAGGTTAACCCCGATAGCTGCGGCAAAGCTCCCACGCACCACTCCGAGGGTGTGACGGCTGAGGCGCATGGTGGCCGGCACCTGCCGCAGGTCATCGCCCGCCAGCGCGATGTCGGCCGCTTCGATGGCGACGTCCGTGCCGGCGGTGCCGAGAGCAAACCCGATATCGGCCGTTGCTAGCGCCGGCGCGTCGTTGATCCCGTCCCCTACCATGGCCACGCGGTGGCGGTCGGCCTGCAAGTGGTGGATCAGGCTGAGCTTGTCCTCGGGGAGGACCCCTGCCCGGTACTCCGGGAGGCCGACCGCGTGCGCTATGCGTTCCGCCGCCACGGCCCGGTCGCCAGTCGCCACCACCAGCCGGCGCACGCCGGCCGCCCGGAGCTCCGCCACCGCCTGATGGGCCTCCGGGCGGACCACCTCATCAATACCGATCAGCCCGATAACCCGATCATCGGCCACGACCCAGAGCACGAGTTCGCCGCGCGCTTCGGCCTCGTGGAGGCGCGGCGCCGGAATACCGAGTAGCTCCAGCAAGCGCCGATTGCCCACCGTTACCAGCGTGCCGTGGATGCGCGCCCGCACCCCCAGGCCGACCAGCGTCTCGTAGTCGCGCGCCGGCAGCAGGGGAAGGCCCTGCTCCTCGGCGTGGCGACGTACGGCCGCGGCAAAGGGGTAGCGGGAGTGGCGTTCCGCGGCCGCGGCCAGCGCCAGCACGTGCTCCGGCGACACCTGCGGGTCGAGCGCCAGCACCTGGGTGACGCGCGGCACGCCCGTGGTCAGCGTCCCGGTCTTGTCGAAGACCACCGCATCGATTCCGGCGGCGGCCTCCAGGTACATGCCGCCTTTGATCAGGATCCCACGGCTGGCCGCGTTGCCGATGGCAGCGCCGATAGCCGTCGGCGTCGCCAGGCCGGCAGCGCACGGGCAGGCAATCACCAGCATGCTCAGGCTGCGGTGGAAGTCGCGGGTGAGCAGAAAGACGGTCGCGGCCAGAGCAAAGGAGAACGGCGGAAAGTTCTCCACGAAGTGGTCGGCAGCGACGTGGATCGGTGCCCGGTGCTCGCGCGCTTCCTCCACCCGGCGGATGATCCGTCCGGCCGTGGTATCCTCCCCGACGGCCGTGGCCTGCACCACGAGGTGGCCGGCCTCCACCACCGTCCCGGCGTATACGGTGTCGCCCGGACGGCGCGGCACCGGCAGCGCTTCCCCGGTGATCATGGCCTGATTGACGTCTGCCTCACCGTCCACCACGATGCCGTCCACCGCGATCTTCTCGCCCTGGTGCGCAACCACCCAGTGCCCCACCTGCACCTCAGCGAACGGCACCCGTATCTCCTGGCCCTCCACGACAATCCACACCCAACTGTCGCCCACGGAGAGCAGATCGCGGATGGCGCGGCGGGCACGGCGGATGGTGAGCGCCTCCAGCAAGTCCCCAAGGTTGATCAGCCAGACCACCACCAGCCCGGTGAGGCTCTCGCGCAGCACGAGTGACGTGAAGGTGGCCGTGCTGATGAGGGTGTCCATGTCGGCCCGCCGGTCGTGGAAGAGGGCGAGCAGGCCGCGGCGGAAGATGGGGTAGCCGGCGAACAGCGTCGTCACCGAGCCGATGCTGATGAGCGGCGCGACCGTCAGGAGGGGGCCACCGGCCAGCAGCCGTCCCCCAAAGAGGCCGCCCAGGACGATGCCGCTCAGGGCCAGGCGCATGACTTCGCCCAGGATCCCCGGCTCGTGACCGCCAGCCCGCCGCACTGACGGCCGCGCCACCGGCCGGGCGCCCGCGATAGTATGGACGAGAGTCCCGAGATCAATCGCCTCGGGATCGAACTCCACCAGCACGCGGCCGCTTGCCGGGTTCGCGTGGACCCGGTGGACGCCACGCTGGGCACCTACGGCTTCCTCAATGCCGTAGGCTCGTTCCAAGTCCTGGTACAACTCCGGTACTGTGATCCGGACACGGCCGGGAAAGATCGCGCCCACGATCACCTTGCGCATCGCCCTCCCCCTCGGTGGGCACCCGGGCCACCGTCTGGGGGAGCCACCTTCCCCTGCGGCCCGGGTGCAGCCAGCCGCTACTCCCACCCGCTCCTGGAAACCAAAGGGACCGCCGGCACCGGCCCGCAGCGCGTCAGGCGCCCGGCGGCCGCCGCAGCCAGTTCCAGAAGCCGGTGAGGGCCTGCGCCCCCAGCGTCGCACCCACGGCAACGGCAAAGACCCGGACGAGCATGCTCGTCCGGCGGATGGAACGCCCTACCTGCTCCCAGTCAACGGTCTCATCCTGGCCGCCCTGATACCCTCGTTGCTGGCCGCCCTGGTACCCTCGTTGCTGGCCGCCCTGGTGCTCCGGCGCGTGGTCATCCCCAGACATCGCTTCCCTCCCTGGTGGGCAGGTCGTACGGCATCGGCCTGCCTCGCCTCACACGCCCTCCCGCGGCGTCTCGCCCTGCGCGGCTCGGCGCTCCATCCGATACTCATGCTCCACCGCTGCCGCAATGTCCTCCAGGTCCTCCCGTAATTCGGCGATGCGCGTCCGCAGGTTCTCCCGGACCTTGAACCCCTCCTTCAGCACTCTCACGACGAGCGGCCTGGCCCCGCGGCGCAGGCCGGAGCCGAGCGCGCCCCCGGTGAGGGCCCCCGCCAGGCCAATCAGGAAGACGTTACGGGTGCTCATCCCCGCGCCCATCCCAACGCCAGACCGGCCACGTGCCATCCTCACGCCCCCCTTCGCGCTTCCGCACATGCGCTCTTCGCCACGCTGTCGGCATTCCCCAGAACGACGCAGGAATTCTCCGCATGATATGATTGTATACTGAAAACAGCAACAGAATAGTGGAAAAGCAAGCACCAAGCAGAGCGAACATAGGCTATAACGATGGTAGTTGCAGGTTGACGATTTGTCAAGGATCTGACGTGCAGCGCCAGGGCCTTTTAGTTGTCCGTGAAGCAGGTAAAAAGCCCGTTCGTGGTGAGCCGAAGCCTGCCCTGAGCTTGCCGAAGGGAACCACGAGCGGGCGGGTCCGTTCACCCTTCGACTGGCTCAGGGCGAACGGACTGTTATGCCAAGCCAGGAAAACTACAAGGCCTTGGTACAGATGGGGTCGCTCGTCATTGCGCCTCCCACCTGGTGCGGTTTAGGATAGGGTCCAGGGGGTGTACACGTATGGCACGGCGGGTCCTGGTGGTGTGTACGGGCAACGCGGCGCGCAGGGAAGGGAAATGGTGGGAGGCGGTCCATGAAGTGCGTCGTCCCTGCGACCCTCCCGGCGCAGGGGCATGGGCCGGATCACCGACTGCGGATCGGAAGGTGTGAAGCGAGAGGATGATGGAGAGCGAGTTCCCGAACCTTGTGAGCGGTATCCCTGAGGCCGATGTCGGGCTCTTCACCGATCTGTATGAGCTGACCATGGCCGCCGGCTACTTTCGGGAGGGGATGGCCGCGCCCGCGACCTTCAGCCTGTTCATCCGCGACTACCCTCCCCGGCGGGGCTTCTTCATTGCGGCGGGGCTGGCCGACGCCCTGGTCTACCTACAACGCCTGGCTTTCCCTCCGTCCGCCATCGCCTATCTGCGCAGCACGGGCATCTTCCCCGAAGACTTTCTGGACTCCCTGGCGACGGTCCGCTTTACCGGCGAGGTGTGGGCAGTTCCCGAGGGGCGGGCAGTGTTTGCCAACGAGCCGCTGCTGGAAGTGACTGCACCTATCATCGAGGCCCAACTGGCCGAGACCTTCCTGATGAACATCGTGAACTTCCAGACCCTCATTGCCACCAAAGCGGCGCGCTGTGTCCTGGCGGCCCAAGGCAAGACCCTGGTGGATTTCGGGCTGCGCCGCACCCACGGCACCGACGCCGGGATGAAGGCCGCCCGGTGTAGCTACCTGGCGGGCTTTGCCTCCACCAGCAACGTCCTGGCCGGGAAAGTCTATGGCATCCCCATCGCGGGGACGATGGCCCACTCCTACATTACCAGCTTCCCCTCGGAACTGGAGGCGTTCCGCGCCTGGGTGCGGACCTTCCCGGATCGCTCCATCCTCCTCATTGATACCTACGAGACCCTGGCCGCAGCCCGGAAGGCCGTGGCCGTGGCCCAGGAGATGACCCGCCAGGGCAAGCGACTGGTCGGGGTACGCCTGGACAGCGGCGATCTGGTCGCCCTGAGTAGGGACGTGCGGCGCATCCTGGACGAAGCGGGCCTGACGGGGGTACGCATCTTCGCCAGTGGCGGCCTGGACGAAGACGAGATCGCCCGCCTGCTGGACGCCGGCGCCCCCATCGATGCCTTCGGTGTGGGGACCAGGCTTGGCGTTGCTGCGGATGCGCCCCTGCTGGACAGCGCGTATAAACAGGTGGCCTACGGCGACCGGCCGGTGCTCAAGCTCAGCGAGAAGAAAGCCACCCTGGCCGGGCCCAAGCAGGTCTTCCGGGAATATGCCCCCGACGGTACCCTGCTCCGGGACACCCTGGCCCGGCGGGGCCAGGACGGCCCGCCGGGAGCGGAGGCCCTGCTGGTCCCGGTCATGGCGCAGGGCCGTCCCCTGGGGCCGGGCCCGACCCTGGCCGAACTCCGGCAGACCTGCGCCGCCGAACTCGCCCGCCTGCCCGCGGCGGTGCGGGATCTGGCCCGCCCGTCCCGCTATGAGGTCCGCGTCAGCCCCGCCCTGGAGACCTTGCAAGCCCGCACCGCTGCGGCCGTCCGCCAGCGCGAGTTGGGCTAGCTCCTGTTGGCACATGGCGTTGCCTGATCCTGTCGAATCCTGCCCAGAGCCCTTCGGCTGCGCTCAGGGTAAACTCCGCCGAAGGGGTACCGCCCGTTCCTTTCGACACGCTCAAGGAACGGGTTTGCAGACACGCCCTAGTGCATGATCAGGGGAGGTCATAGGGAATCGGGCGGTGGTAGGGGCGCATGGCCATGCGCCTCTACACGGTTGCCCATGCCGAACACGTCTCTTGATGCTGCACTAGGGGATGAGAACCGATGAGAACATCGGCCATGCCCCCTCCCTGAAAGCGCAACGGTCGGTCTCCCTCCCAGGCCGGGAGGGAGACCGACCGCTCTCCCCGGCACGCCCTCAGCGTGCCACCACCACGACCTTGCCTTTCATGTTCTGGGCATGGTACGTGCAAATATAGTTGTATTCGCCGGGATCGTTGAAGGTCATGCTCCCCGACTGTCCCGGCGAGAGGCTCAGGAGCGGGAACCCTCCGGTGGTGACACTCACCGAGTGGGTGAAGTTGTCCTGATTGGCCCAGGTGACCGTCGTCCCGGCCGGGACCTGGATGGCGACGGGATCGAAGCGGTAGGACTTCGGCATGATCACCTGAGCGGTCTCGACCGGCCCCGGCGGGGTGCTGGCCTGGGCCGTGCAGCCGACCAGGGCCGCAGTGACTGCGAGCGCAAGGACCAACAGAGCCGTCCGCATCCGGCGGTCCTACGCGCCCGGCGCTTCAGCGCGGCGCGGCGTCCCCGCCGTGCGGGTGCCGAGCACGGTCTGGGCCGCGGCCGCGAAGATCAGCCCGAATCCTACCAGGTCCAGCACCTCGGCAATGGTGTGGGCGAACAGGACCACCGTCCAGTCGAGGTGATAGGTCATGTAGACGATCTCAGCGATCGCGTAGAGGCTGAAGCCCCAGCCGAACAGCTTCGCTTCACCCTCGAAAGAGCGGTAGGCGAAGAACGCTCCCGCCAGGAAGCCTACCAGGTGTACCAGCAAGAAGACGGGTGCGGGGATAGCGTTGACAAAGGCTCCGAGAGGCATTGCTGTTTCCTTCCTGCTTCATCAGCCAGACTGCGGTCCATCAGACGACCGTCCGACCCGGGTCAGCGTGAGTGCCCAGGTGGGCTGCGCTCATGCGTGGCGTCCATGAAAGACCCTCCTGGCAAAGATGCCGAGCATGGTGATCACCATCCCGGCCAGCGTGATCAGGTGGGCCAGGACGGCGTCCTCGCCCAGGTACCGCTCCAGGGTCTCGGTCCACGGCGACGGCGCAGCATGGGAGAGCAGGTCCAGCAGCCCCCCGGCCGCGAAGACCAGCAGCCCCACTTGCATCAAGACGGGCAGCCCCCGCACCTCGCCCAGCCAGCGCCGCACCATCTTCGCCTCCTTCCTCACACCGCCGTCTGGCCCCCGCCGCGGCCCAGGAGCCGCCGCATATGCTCCAGCCAACCGCTACCCCGCCCACCGGGACCCACCGACGCCAGCATCGCCTGGGTCTCCGGCCCCAGCAGGCCGTCGAGGCGGCCTCCAAGGTCGCGCAGCACCGCGGCCAGAGCGATACTATGGCGGGTGTACCAGCTCGCCAGCTCCACCAGCAGTCGCTGGCGGGTGCGGACCGCCAGCGCTTCCTGGTTCGGGCCGATCTCGCCCGCCAGCACTTCTGCCCCATCCGGCACCAGCACCAGCCAGCGGGCAGCGTAGTCCGGCGCCACCCGGTAGCGGTAGATGCGACCGCGGCAGCCGCCGCACTCGCTGGGGCAGGCCTCCAGGCAGAGGGTCGTTATCTCCACGCCGCGTTGCTCGGCCTGGGCCAGCGGCTCGGCCAGGGCGCTGGCTTCCTGGGGCCAGATCGCCACCAGCAGCCGCTCCTGGGTGGCATCCAGCAGGGAGCGGGCGTGCTCGAGCAGCAGGGGGTATCCCCGCAGATTCCCCACATACTCGTACTCTGCGGGGCTGGTCATGACGACCAGTAAGCGCTGGGCCGCCTCCAGGGTCTCCTGGAAGCTGTTCCCCAGCCGCCGGGTGAGTTCGGAGGGTGGTACCGACGCGTAGCGCACCCCGGCCGGAGTCTCGACGCGGACCACCGCGCCCCGCTCCTCAAGTTTCTGGAGCACGGCGTAGACATTGGCCCGGGGCAGCCCGGAGGCCTTGGCCAGCTCATAGCCGTTGAGCGGGCTGCGCTGGAGCAGCGCCACATAGGCCCGTGCTTCGTACTCCCCGAAGCCCAACTGTTGGAGCAGTGCCACGGCGTCGGCCATCGTGCCCCCTGGCGAACGTAGTTGTATTAACAACTACTATAGACGGAGCAAGGCAAGCTGTCAAGGGGTTGATGGGGAAAATCCAGGCCTTCACCTGACCAGGCGTACGGGCCGCACGCCCTGGCAGTGGTCGTCGCCTGGCAGCATGGGCCGGACGCTCATCGCCAGGTGATCAGGAGGTGGGTCGGCAGCAGCGATCGTGCCCCCGCTCTCTCCTGGGGCCGTTGGCGCGCTCCTTCGCCCGGATCGTTACACTCGAAGATGGGGGTGCGCGGCGGTTCCCCCCGTCGTCCGGGTAAGCTCTGACGCCTGGAAGCACATTGGGCACTCCCCTCTTGCGCGCAGGCCGCCGCTCCCAGGCCAGGACGCTGGCAGGGTGATGCACATTCCGATCTGGTGGAGGGGCGAATCTGGTATTCGCCCCGGTCCTGCCTGACCAAGGGCGAACACCAGGGCCTGCCCTGAGCCCTTCGATACCCTCAGGACAAGCCTGCCGAAGGGTTCGCCCCCTACGGACCATGTGCATCAAGCGTCCCTGGGAGAGGAGGCCAGGTACCATCGCCAATCGGTCGCCCCCACGCAGGAAACGCTCCGCATCGCGAGGTCTCCAGCATGAGGCTCGTGACAGCGCGCTCCACGCGGGCTACCCGGACACCAGCGTCGCCGCCCTGGAAGTGAACACCCTGGGGGACGGCCGCTTCCACGCGTTCACCTGGGCGGCAACGGTGATCGGGCTGGCGCTCCTGTGGCGGGCGGGCCGGCGCTCGGACGTGCCCTGGTCGGGGCGGGCTTTCGTCGGGTCGCTCCTTGGCGGCTGGGGCCTGTTCAAACCTGGTCGAGGGCATCGTGAACCACTACTTCCTGGGCATCCACCACGTCCAGGAGGGGCCGAACGCGCTGGTCTGGGACCTGGGGTTCCTGGCCTTCGGCGCGGGCCTGGCGCTCGTCGGGGGGGTGCTGGTGCGGACGGCGCAGCGGCCCGCAGCGGTCGCGGCGCCGGCGGGGCAGCGCGCGGCCTGAAAGCCGTCCCGCGTCGGGCAGTACCTGCGACCGGCGCAGGCAACCGGGAGCATCGCGAAGTGGCCACCCCGATGCTATCGGGATGGCCACGGTGGTTGCCAGGATCAGATGCGTCCGCGCCGGCGGAGAGCCGGGCGCGGTCCGTAGGGGCTTGGGTTAGAACTCCATGCCGCCGGGGGGCATCCCGGCTGCCGGAGCCTTCTCCTTCTCGGGGATGTCGGTGACCAGGGTCTCGGTGGTCAGCACCATGGCCGCAATGGACGCCGCATTCTCCAGCGCCGCACGCGTGACCTTGGCCGGATCGATGATCCCTTTCTCCAGCATGTCCCCGTAGTCCCCGCGCGCCGCATCGTACCCCTGCCCCGCGGGCAGCCGCCGCACCGCATCCACGATCACCGACCCCTCTTGGCCCGCATTGATCGCGATGCGCCGCAGCGGTTCCTCCAGGGCTCGCCGCAGGATCAGCACCCCCGTCTGCTCGTCGCTGTCCAGCCGCACGCTGTCCAGCGCACCCTGGGTGCCGATATAGGTCACGCCCCCACCTGCGACAATCCCCTCTTCCACCGCCGCACGGGTGGCCGACAGGGCGTCCTCCACCCGGTGCTTCTTCTCCTTCAGCTCCACCTCGGTGGGCGCGCCCACCCGGATCACCGCCACGCCACCGGCCAGCTTGGCCATGCGCTCTTGCAGCTTCTCCCGGTCATAGTCCGAGGTGGACTCTTCCATCTGCGCCCGGATGGCACGGATGCGGGCCTGGATGGCATCATCTGCGCCGCGCCCCTCGATGATGGTGGTCTCGTCCTTGTTCGCCACCACCCGCCGCGCCCGGCCCAGGTCCTCCAGCGTCACCGAGTCGAGCCTGCGGCCGGCCTCCTCGCTGATGACCTGGCCGCCGGTCAGGGTAGCAATGTCCTCCAGCATGGCCTTGCGC
>JACQUQ010000044.1 GCA_016210175.1 Chloroflexota bacterium
CCTAGTGCAGGATCAGGAGACGTTTTCGGCATGGGCAACCGGTAGGGGCGCAGGGCCCTCATATAGTCCACCTTAACATAATCCATGCCTGAATTTTGCGGCCCATCACACCATTGGACGCATGTGGAGCGCATCTGCCGCGATCGCGGCACCCCGCCCCGGACTGGCCCATGCGTGGTCTCGCCCGCGCCGGTGGTCGATTTGCGGCAAAACGGGCGTATTTCAGGCACGACGCGTAAAGTTTCCTCGCGTGCAGGACAGGCTCCCTCTGGCAGGAACCGACCGGCGCCACCACGCAGAGCCATCGCCGACGCACTCCCTGCAGCGAATGGCGCGACCCGCCCTGCGGTGCCTCCGGGACGGAGGGATTACTACGGGTGAGGCTAACTGTTCCTCCAGACGCGCCGTTATAGGTCAGAGACAGCCCGCAGACGCCGGGCCGTCCGGCGCCATGCCCGGTGGCCGTGACGCTCCTCGGAGCGGACGCACGGCCGGACGGGGCGAGACTGCGCGACCATCCAGGGATTGCTAGGGCCCTCCCGAGGGAACTCGGCGAGCGGCCAGGAGGAGAACGGCATGACCGCAGTACAGGACGTCGCCGCCCGTGTCGCCGAGCAAGTAGGAGGGAAAACCACCGGCTGGAGACCCACCGGCTGGAGCCTGCGGCGCCGGGGCGGCCGCTTCGAGCTGATGACCCCGGCGGGGGAGTATGAACTGCGCTCGCCCGTCGGCCCGCCCCAGGACACGCCCTTGATGATCATCGCCAAGGGAGCGCTGGCCGGTCTGGCCGGGACCGCGGTGATCACCATCATGATGCAGGGCATCCGGGCGCTGCTGGAGCCGCAGGAAGGGGAACGCGGCCAGTACGAGGCGATGCCGCCCCAGATGGAAACCCGCCGCACCGAGCCCACCGAGGAGATGGTCCAGCGGGTTGCGACCGGCGTCGCCGAAACCCGTATCACCCCGGAGCAGCGCCAGATGTTGGGGACCGCGCTGCACTGGATGTACGGCTCCTTCTGGGGCATGCTGTACGGTCTCGTCCAGACGACCCTGCACCTGCCGGCCGCCTTCCACGGCGCGCTGCTGGGGATGACCGTGTGGGGCGTCGGCCCCCTGTCGCTCTTCCCGGCCATGAAGCTGACGCCGCCTCCCACGGAGCAGACCATGACCCGCACGCTCCTATCGGGGGTGGCCCACCTGGTCTATGGCTGGGTCACGGCCTACACCTTCCGCCTGCTGAGCCGGGACCCCAGAGTATAACCCGGCGCCGCCAGGCGCACCCCGCCCCGAGCCCGTCGGGGCCCCCGATGGCATTCGGGGGCCCCGACGGGCTGTATGCACGCTCTCCGCACCCTGCTGCTGGGGGATTGCCGATGTCCCTATCCGACCCGCTGTCCGCGGCGCTGCTACGCTCCCCACGCTTGTACAACTCCTTCAGCCGCCAGGTGGAGCCCTGGGTACCCCCAGGCCGGCAGGTGGGCGTCTACGTGTGCGGCGTTACTCCCTACGACACTACGCACCTGGGCCATGCCTTCAGTTATGTAGTATATGACGCCCTGGTGCGCTACCTGCGCTCCCTGGGATATGCCGTGCGCTACGTCCAGAACATCACCGATGTGGATGACGACCTCCTGGGGCGGGCCCGCGAACTCGGCGTTCCCTTCCAGGACCTGACGGCCCGGTACCTCGCGGTGTTCGAGGCCGACATGGCCGCCCTGAACGTCCAGCGCCCCGATATGGTGGCACGCGCCACGGACCACATCCCGGTGATGCAGCAGATGATCGCGACGCTGCTGGAGCGGGGCCGGGCCTACCTCCGGGAGGGGCGCGTCTACTTCCGGGTCCGCAGCGCGCCCGATTACGGCCGCCTGAGCGGCTGCTCCCGTGAGGAGATGTTGGTATTGTCCCGCGAGCGGGGCGGCGACCCGACGGACCCGCGCAAGGAAGACCCGCTGGACTTCCTCATGTGGCAGCCTTCCCGGCCCGATGAGCCGGCCTGGGACAGCCTCTGGGGACCGGGACGCCCCGGCTGGCACATCGAGTGCAGCGCGATTGCCCTCACGTACCTGGGTGCGACGGTAGACCTCCACGGCGGCGGGTACGACCTCATCTTCCCCCACCACGAGAGCGAGCGCGTGCAGTCCGAGGGGTACACCAGCCAGCCGTTCGTGCGCCACTGGGTCCACAACGGGATGCTGCACATCGGTGGCCGCAAGATGAGCAAGTCCCTGAAGAACATGGTGATGGTCCGCGCGCTCCTGGACCGCTACCCGGCTGCGGCCCTGCGCTGGTACCTGCTCAGCCACCACTACCGACCGGCGTTCGAGTATCGCGAGGAGGATCTGGGCGAAGCGGCGCGGCAGCTCGCGGTGTGCCAGGAAGCGGCAGGGCTGCGGGAGGTGGCGAGTCTGGGGCCTGGCCCGGAGGCCGTGGACTTCCGCGACCTCTTTCTGGATGCCCTGGCCGACGACTTTGACACGCCGGGGGCGCTGCGGGTGCTGCTGGATCTGGCCCACGGCCTGCTGCGCGCCCACGACCTGGGGCTGGACATCCTGCCGGGGCGCACGGCGCTGGTGGAGCTCGCAGACGTCCTGGGGATCTCCCTGGCGCCGGCGCCGTAAGGCCCCCCGGCCAGCCTGCCATCCCGCGTGCGTGTCCGCGCACCCGTTGCTTGCGTTGGTCGAGAAGGGCGTCTACATCCACCGCAGGCGCTTGCTGCAGCTCTTGGCAGAGGTGGTCATGGGGATGCGGGCGTCCGTAAGCGCCTGCTCTACCAACTCCCAGAAGCGGCGTCGGTCCTGCTCTGAGACGGCAGCCAGGGCATCGGCCTCCATCAGCGCCGCCGGGTAGCCCTGGCCCCGCTGGGCCTGGTCCAGGGCCAGCGTGTGGCTCAGGGCCAGGAGCTCCGGGTCCTCCACGACCCAGCGCGGCACCTCGATACGGACGATCTCGTGGGCGGTGCGCAGGTAGTAGAAGCACAGCCGGTCCGCTTCGTCGAGGACCTCCTCCATCTGCTCGTGCCGGGTCAGGAACACCGCGGAGCGCTGGCCGACCTCCAGGACCGCAAAGAACAGGTCCCGGTCCAGGACTTCCCCCACGGCGCTACACGGCCGCTGGTCGGGCGCCACGCGGCTGATGGGACACCGCTGCGTGCAGTCGGGGAGGTCGCCCTGCTGCGTATCCGGGCACACCGCCAGGCGCAGGGCGTCATCGACCTCATGGCTGCCGGGGAAGCTCACATAGCCCGCCAGCACGAGCCGCCGACGCCGCGCCAGCTCGCGGCAGCGTCGCAACTGCCCGGCATACGCCGTGAGCAAGCGCCGCTCCCGGCTGCCAGGGCCTCCCAGGGGCCGCAGGTAGCGCCCGAGGTTCCAGAACAGGGAGCCGTCGATCAGGGCCAGCGTCGGGTCGGCGGTCTCGGACTCGGCCAGGTCGACCAGCCGCTCCATTTCTCGGAGCGTGCGCAGCGCGGTGATGGCCGCGCGGTCCATCTCTTCTTGCAGGTCGCCGTCGCTGGCAGTCTGACGCTCGTCCGTAATCTGTTCGTCAGGCTCGGCGGCGGCGTCGCTGCTGCTACTGAAATAGACCGCGGGCTCGCTCCACAGCCTGGCGTCGGCCTGGGGACCGTAGCGGATCACGACCCGGCCCAGGTTCACCAGGTAACAGTCTACGGAGCGATGACGGTCCGGCTCGAGGTGGGAGCCATCGACCGCCAGCACCGTATACTCCTGCGGGCACGGCGCTGCGGCGACCCGCCCGACGAGGCCGTCGTGCAGCCGGGGCGGGCGCCAGATGAGGCGCTCCCGCGGGACGTGCTCCAGCGTGGCACGTAAGGCTTCCCACCGGGCGTCCCAGGCGCGCAGGAGTCGCACCGCCTCCTGGTGGCGGTGGTCCCGGCGCTGGCGTCCGGCCTGGAGCTGGCGGGCGCGGCGATGCACGGCGCGTGCGACCTGCGTGAGATCGAGGGCCATCAGGGGGGCTCCGTTCCTAGGGGGACGGGCGGTGGGTGCGCGCCCGGTGGCGCAGAGTGTCGGCGGGCCGCCTGTGGTCCGACTGCGCCTGCCCTGCGCCCGCCGAAGGGATCACCGCACCCAACGGTCAGCGCAGCACGCGGTCGTCGCCTACCCGGCGGGTCACGTGGATCTGGTCGAGGTATTCCAGGACGGAGAGCGCGTATTTCCGGGTGGTGTCCAACATATCCCGCATCTGCCCCACGCTCAGGGTGCCGTTGGCGCGCAGGTACTCGGTGATCCGGGCGACCATCTGCTCGAACGCGGCGCTGGTGAACAGAATCCCGTCGGCGGTGCGCACGATACGGCGCTGGTCCAGCAGCATCCCCACAAGCTCCGGGTCCGCTTCCAGGTCGGTCGGCGGGGAGAAGGGCTGGCTTTCCAGAGCGCGCAGCAACGCTCCGGCAGCCGCCTGTTGCTGTGGGGTCGGCTGCACCGTATGGGATGGCAGCCGCACCGTGGCGCCCCCGTCCACGATACGGCCCTCAGCCGTCAGCCGGTCCAGCGCGTCGTTGGAGGCACGCCCCGGCAGCCGCAGGCGGCTCCGTAACTCCTCGCGCGCCATGCCCAGCCGCAAGGGGTGTTGCTGATGGTAGGCCCGCAGCGCATCTTCCGCCCGGCGCACCACCCGGGTCCAGCCCGTCGCCGAAAAGAGCAGCGCCCCTTCGACCAGCCCGCGGTCCCCGAGCGGGACCATGCCGCCGTCCTCCACCAGGCGCTGCACCGCCGCCCGTACGTCCGCCTCGGGGAGGGCTGCGGCGCGCACCAGGTCGCGCAGCTCGCGCGGCTCCTGCTTCTCCAGGAACTGGAGCAAGAGATCCGCGGTGCTGCCCTGCTCCATGGCCGCCAGGCGGTCGAGGGTCTCGGTGTGGAAGCGGCGGTGACGCTTGGGACGGGTGTCCACGATCTCGCCGCCGCCGACGGTCCCGGCGCCGGTGCGGATGATGAAGGCGTCGCCGCGCACGGCGGGGATGGGCTGCTCCAGCTTGAGCTGGGCCCACCCGGTCTCGCCGGGCTTCAGCTCGCTGCGGTCGAGCAGCCGCACCTGGCCCGGCGTCTCGCTGGCCAGCAGGTGGACCGTCACGGACGCCCCGTGGGCCAGGGGCTTGGAGGCCTCGGAGATGAGCCGGAGCTTGACATCGGCCACGGTGGTGGGCGTCAGCCAGCCCCCCCGGGTCACGATATCGCCCCGCGCCAGATCCTCCGTGGACAGCCCGGAGAGGTTGGCCGCCACCCGGCTGCCGGGGACCGCGACCTCCACCTTCTTGCGGTGGGTCTGGAGCCCGCGGATGCGGGAGCGCAGGCCGCGGGGGACGATCTCGACCTCCTGCCCCACCTGGAAGCGTCCATCAATGAGCGTCCCGGTGACCACGGTCCCGAACCCGGCGATGGTAAACACCCGGTCCACCGGCAGGCGCGGGTGGCCCAGGTCCTGCTTGGGAGGGGTTTGTGCGAGGAGCGCATCCAGGGCGGCCAGCAGTTCGGGCAGCCCCGCGCCGGTAGCCGCAGAGACCGCCAGCAATGAGGCGTGGGCCAGCGTCGTCCCGGCGATGGTCTCGCGCACGTCCTCCGTGACCAGTTCCAGCCACTCCTCGTCCACCAGGTCGCGCTTGGTGAGCACCACGATACCCCGGTCCACGCCCAGCAGGTCCAGGATCGCCAGGTGCTCCCGGGTCTGGGGCATGACCCCCTCATCGGCCGCGATCACCAGCAGGGCAAGGTCGATACCGCCCACGCCGGCCAGCATGTTCTTGATGAAGCGCTCGTGTCCGGGCACATCGACCAGACTCACCTCCTGGCCGCTGGGGAGCTTGAGCCAGGCGAAGCCCAGGTCAATGGTCATGCCCCGTTCCTTCTCCTCCTGGAGACGGTCGGGGTCGATGCCGGTGAGGGCGCGGACGAGCGTGGACTTGCCGTGGTCAACGTGGCCCGCCGTACCGATGATGTACACCGTCGGCTCCTGGTGGCTGCGGGCGGCCTGTAGCCCGGAACTCTGCGCGGCAAGTATACCACAGGAGCCTGGCCCGGCCAACGCGCCTAATTGCGGTGGGACGTCAGCCCGCTCGTGGTGAGGCGCAGCCTGCCGGGAATTGGGGACGTGACCGATACGCCGGAGGTTACTTGTCCAACCAGACCTGGTCCGCGATGTAGGTGGTCTGGTGGGGCCACTCCTCGCTGGGTGGGACATACCCCTTCACATAGCCCCACCAGCCTTGGTGCAACATTTCTCGGTAACCGTGGAGCAACACATGGTCATTGTAGATGATCTGCCCCATCTCCCGCACCAGTTTGGCTCGCTTGTCCTGATCCAACTCCCGCCGTTGCAGCAGGAAGAGCTCATTAAACCGGGAATGTTCCCACCGCGCCCGGTTTTCTACTGCTTTGGGGGTATAATGCAGGCTGTTGTAATCGTCGGGATCGCCTGGGGTGAGAATCCGTACCCAGGGAGAAATATCGAAGGCTTGGTCCTCCACCTGTTTCCGCTGGGTTGCCCCTTCCAGTCTCACTATCTTGAGATCGATGCCTATCTTACTGAGATCATCTTGTAGGACATTACATTTGTCCGGACTGGTCGTTCCGCAACCCGCAGTGAGGACCAAACTTCCAGGTTTATCCGGATCATAGCCCGCCTGTCGCATGAGATCCTTGGCTCGCTTCAGGTCCTCCCCTTTGTCGTCGCGATGGCCAGACCAGCTCTGTAGCTCACCGCAACTCAAGTACCACTTCCAGTAGCAGTAATACGGCCCGGAGAAGGTACCCTCACCTCCCAGCAGAAGGTCCCGGTAGGCCTGGCGGTTGTAGGCGAGGTCGATGGCCTTTCTCACGCGGATATCATCCAAGGGCCTCCGCCGGTAGTGCAATTGAAAGCCATCTGGTCCAGGAGACACCACCTCCTTAAATATGACGCGGTCGCCAAATTCTCGTTTGAGGGCCTCGGCTTCCTCATGCTGGGGAGTAGTCGCGTTCTTGGAAAAAATATCAATCCGTTGGGTGCGAAAGGCCGCGATGACGGAGGCGGCGTCGGGCAAGGCAACGGAAACCAGTCGCTCTACGTAGGGTAACCCCTCGCGATAGTACTGCTCAAAGCGTTGCGCCTCCCAGATGGAACCGTCGATAAACTTGACCATCCGGAAGGGGCCGACCCCATCCACCTCCTCCGCGGGCGGCTGGTTTCCTTTCCCCGGCCCGTCAATCTGCTCCAGCATGTGCTTGGGCTGGAACATGATGTGCGGGTTCGCAAGGCATGACAGGAAGCCCGCAGAAACGTCCTGGAGGTGGATCACGACGGTGCCTCGGTCTCTGGCTTCGGCACGTTCCACGAGCTCTCGGACGCAGCCGCTGCGGGCCAGGGGGAGCTTATTGGGGCGGTCGAGGAAGCGTTGGAAGTTGGCGGCCACGTCCTCGGCGTTGAAAGGTTTGCCCTTATGGGTGGTCAGCTCTCTCACCTTGAAGGTGTAGGCTTTGCCATCCTTACTGGCCTCCCAGGAGGTGGCCAGGTAGCCAGTGATTTTCCCCCCACGGGCCTGCGTGTCCTCGCCAATGAGGGGCAGGTGAACATTCCCCGCGGTATTGAGGTTATTGCTGGGGATCCCCTGATGCGCGTCCATGGCTGTGCTGGTCAGGGCAGCGCCCTCTGCCATAGTAAGGGTACCGCCATATTTGGGCTTGCCTTCTTCCTGTGGAGGGGTTTCTGGTGCTGGACCAGCAGCGGTGCAGGCTACCAGCGAGAGGAACGCCCCTGTGGTCAGCATGACGTGTTTGAGCACTACCTCAACTCTGCGCCTCATGGGAGCAATCTCCTTGATTATAAGCGGCCATCCTCCGTGATATGAGATTGATGTGCACACCTACGACGTATTTATCACAATTTCCGCGTCCATGTCAAGAGTTATGTAACACTAGGAATAGTTCATGAATGGGATGGCGAGTTTTCCAGAAGGGGCGTGCGAGACGCCCTGGCGCGTCGCGTAGGAAAGCAATAGGGAGGAACACCTCCCATGACGCTCGCCGGAGTTCGGGCTCTGCGCACTTACTTGTGGCTTGGTCTCCCCAAGGGTGAACGCTTACCGCGCCGGGCGCGCCGTCGGAAACCTTGACGCTCTCGCGCACCAAAAGCTATACTGGAGGGGTGTACACCCTGGCAGACGCCGCAGACTACGCAGATTTCGGGAGAGGGGGGCCCATATTTGTCTGAGGTTGTTGTCGGAGAGAACGAGACCTTTGAGGCAGCGCTGAAGCGCTTCAACAAGCGGGTGCAGCAGGACGGTATCCTGGCCGAGGCCCGGCGTCGCGAACACTATGAAAAGCCCAGCGTCAAACGCAAGAAGAAGGAAGCGGCCAAGCGGCGCAAGAGTGCCAAGAGCGCCAAGAGCACCCGAAGCAGCCGGTAAGACCGCAGTAAGCCGTACCCGCGAGGCGACAGCATGAGCCTGCAAGAGAAGCTCGCGGCGGACCTGAAAGAGGCGATGCGCACCGGCGATGAGACGCGGAAGTCCGCGCTCCGGCTGGTGCGCGCTGCCATCAAGAACGCCGAGGTGGCCCGTGGGGCCGGCACGGTGCTCGATGACGCCGGCGTGCAAGAGGTCATTGCCCGCCAGGTACGGGAGCGCCGGGAGAGCATCGCTGAATTCCTGAAGGGCAACCGGCCCGAGCTGGCTGCCCAGGAGGAAGCCCAGCTCCAGGTCTTGCTGGGGTACCTGCCCCAGCAGCTCTCGCGCGCGGAGATCGTGGCCGAGGCCCACCAGGTCATCGCTGAGGTCGGGGCCCGCGGCCCGGCCGATAAAGGGAGGGTGATGCCGGTCATCATCGGGCGTCTGCGCGGGCGCGCAGACGGACGGGTCGTGAACGAAGTCGTCACGGAACTGTTGGCCGCAGGATGAACTCCCGTCCTCGCTCCCGGGCGCACGCGGCGCGAGCCGGTCTGCTGCCGGCCTGGGAGGGGTCCCCGCGGTCGCTGGACGTACTATCGCTCCCGCCGGCGTGCCAGGCTGCCACTGACCTCCACACCTATGGACTTCCCTACGCACCCTGATAGCTCGGTCCGTCGCTCTCTGGCCCAGGGAGTGGCCTTCGTTCTGCTCCTGGCGCTGTCCCTGGTGCTGGTGCTGGCGTTGCCCCTGCTCCCGCCACGGTACGAGTTGCAGGTCGGGGACGTCGCCCCCCGCACCATCAAATCCCCTCGCGACGTCCCCCCCTTCCGCAGCGATGTGCTGACCAACGAGCGCAAGCAGCGGGCTGCGGCCGCGGTCAGCGAGATCCTCGTCTTCGACGCCACCGTTGCGGAGCAGCAGCTCCGCCGCGCCCAGGCCATCCTGGAACGCATGAGCCAGGCACGGGAGCGGTCCGGGCTCAGCCCGGAACAGCGCCACCAAGCCATCGCGGCAGCCACGATCCCGCCGCTCTCGCCCGAGGTCGCGGAATACACGGCACGCCTGGATGCGAGCCAGTGGCAGGCCGTGCGGGCAGAGGTGGTGCGCTTGCTCCAGGAAGGCGCTCAGAAGCGGATCGTTGCCGACCAGCTCGAAGCCGCACGGGTGGAGTTGGGAGAACAGGTGCGTCCGGAGTTCGACCCCGATCAGGCGCAGGTGATACGGGCGCTGGCCCTGCCCTTGCTCCAGCCCAACCTCTCCGTGGACCCCGCCGAGACCGAGCGCACGCGCCGCCTGGTGATGGAGCAGGTGGAGCCCATCTCCCTGCGCATCGTCAAGGGCGAGACCATCGTGCGGGACGGGCAGATCATCGGCGCGGTGGACTTGGAGAAGCTTCAGGCGGCGGGACTGCTGCGGGCGTCGGTGCGCTGGCGCGATCTGGTGGGCACCGCGCTGATAGCCCTGGCCCTGAGCCTGGTGCTGGGGATCTACCTCATGCGGGCGCAGCCCACGCTGCTGCACAGCCCGCGCCGGCTGCTGCTGCTGGCCCTGGTCGTGCTGGGGACGGCCCTGGCGGCGAAAGTCATGCTGCCGGGCCGGCCCCTGTGGGTGTACCTCTTCCCCCTGGCGGCAGGACCGATGCTCATCGCCACCCTGCTGGACGCCACCCTGGCCGCCGTCGCGGGCGGCGTCCTCAGCCTCCTCGCCGCGTATCTGGCAGATTACGCCCCGGAGCTGGGCGTCTTGCTCTCGACCAGCGGCCTGGAGACCCTGGAAAAGGTTGCCTTCTATTTCGCCGGCAGTATCGTCGGCATCCTGGGGATCGCCCGCGCCCGGCGGGTGGTCAGCTTCTTTCTGGCCGGGAGCGCGGTCTCGCTGGCGAGCGTGGTCACCATGTCCGGGTTCTGGCTGCTGATGCCGGAGCGGCCGCTGGAGGCGTGGGGCGCTGCGGCGGTGGCCGCCCTGGTGAACGGGCTGCTGGCGGCCGCCTTCACCGTCGGCACCTTCGTGGTGCTGGGCCACCTCTTTGGCATCACCACCAGCATCCAACTGCTGGAGCTGTCCCAGCCCGATCAGCCCCTCCTGCGGCAACTGCTGGTGGAGGCGCCGGGGACCTACTACCACAGCCTGCTGGTGGGGAACCTGGCCGAGCGCGCCGCGGAAGCGGTGGGCGCCGATCCGTTGCTGGCGCGGGTCGGGGCCTATTACCACGACATCGGGAAGGTCGCGAACCCCGGCTTCTTCATCGAGAACCAGCGCACCGGCGATAACCCCCACGACCGGCTGGTCCCCGAGCACAGCGCGGCCATGCTGATCGCGCACGTGCGCGACGGGGTGCGCCTGGCGCGTAAGCACCGGCTCCCGGCGAAAATCCAGGACTTCATCACGGAGCATCACGGCACCCGCCTCGCCCTGTACTTTTACCACCGGGCCGTCGAGCGCGCGGGCGACCCGGCGGCGGTCGACCGCGCGGCCTTCCGCTACCCCGGCCCGCGGCCCCAGTCGAAGGAGGCCGCGGTGGTGATGCTCGCCGACTCGGTGGAGGCAGCAACCCGCAGCCTCCAGCACCCGACGCCCGCCGACATCAACGCCCTGGTCGATCGCATCGTCGCCGAGCGCGTCGCCGAGGGCCAACTGGATGACAGCGAGCTGACCCTGCGGGACCTGCACCGTATCCGTGAGGTCTTCAAGGACGCGCTCCAGGGCATCTTCCATCCGCGTATCGCCTACCCGGTGAGCACCTACGAACCAGAACCTGCGGATGTGCCCGCCCCGGAGCGTCACCAGGAGCAGGCGAGCGAGGCGCCGGCAGACCAGCCAGACGGCGGAAGCCAATCCCCGGTCCAGCGGCTTCCCTTCCTGCGCGTGTTGGGCGAGGGCGGCCGCGCCCGCCCCGGCGACCGGTAGCCCGGTGCGGCCGTCCTGTGCTACGATCGGACCCGGACCGCAGTGAACGCCATCTTCCCGGAAGGGAGCGCCCATGAAGTTCGGTATCGTCGTCTTTCCCGGCACCTGGAGCGAGCGCGATTGCTTCCACGTCCTGGACCAGGTCCTGCACCAGGAGGCACGCTACGTCTGGCACAAGGACACCGATGTGGCGGGCCTGGACTGCCTGATCCTGCCCGGCGGCTTC
>JACQUQ010000045.1 GCA_016210175.1 Chloroflexota bacterium
CTACGACGACCGGATGGAGCCTATCCCGTACGACGAGCCGACCGATCTGGTCACCATCAGCGTCGAGACCTACACGGCCAAGCGCGCCTACCAGATCGCCTCCCGCTACCGGGAGTGGGGGGTGCCGGTGGTCATGGGCGGCTTTCACGCCACCCTGGTCCCGGAGGAGGTGAGCGATTATGCTGAGGCCGTGGTGGTGGGCGAGGCCGAAGAGGTGTGGCCCCAGGTCCTGGAGGACGCCCGCCAGGGCCGCCTGCACCGGGTGTACCGGAGCGCCCACCGGCCCCCGCTGCGGGGTCTGCGGCCCGACCGCTCCATCTTCACCGGGAAGCGGTATCTGCCCATCGGGCTGGTGGAAGCCGGGCGTGGCTGCCACTTCACCTGCGAGTTCTGCGCGGTGCAGTCCTACTTCGGGAGCACCCAGACCCGTCGTCCCACCGAGGAGATCCTGGAGGAAGTGCGAGACCTCAAGGTTGCCGGGAAGTCCCTCATCTTCTTCGTGGATGACAACATTACGTCGAACATGCGGCAGGCCAAGGAGTTCTTCCATGCCCTGGCTCCCCTCAAGGCCCGCTGGGTCAGCCAGGCCAGCATCAACGCGGCCCACGACGAGGAGTTCCTCCGGCTCATCGCGGCCAGCGGCTGCCAGGGGCTACTCATCGGCTTCGAGAGCCTGAACCCGGAGAACCTGAAGCGGATGCACAAGGGCTTTAACACGATGCGGGGCGGGTACGAGGTGGCACTGGCGAACCTGCGACGCCACGGCATCCGCCTGTACATCACCTTCATCCTGGGCTACGACGGTGACGACGCGGCGACTTTCCGTGAAACCCTGGACTTTGCGCTGCGGCACAAGTTCTACCTGGCCGCCTTCAACCACCTCACGCCGTTCCCCGGCACCCCCCTCTACGACCGCCTGCAACGGGAGGGGCGGTTGCGGTTCGACCGCTGGTGGCTGGACCCCGACTACCGCTACGGGATGGTGCCCTTCATGCCGCAGGGGATGACTGCCGCAGCCGTCGAGCAGGGCTGCCTGGAGGCCCGATCTGCCTTCTACAGCCTGCCGTCCATCCTCAAGCGGGGCATGGACTTCCAGGTGAACGGCAGCAACCTGTTCATGTGGCGTACCTTCTTCGCCATCAACTTGCTGATGCGCCAGGAGGTAGCCCAGCGCCAGGGCTTCCCCCTGGGTGACGAGGCCGACACTGGCCCCCTCATCAGGGCGACGCACTCCGAGCCCCTGGACCTCCGCCCCAGCAACGGAAACGGAATGGAGGCGCTCCGTGCTGCCCGTGCGGGCCGGTAGGCCGACCCCGGAGTGGAGCTTCGAGCTGGCCGGACCCAAGGATGACCCGGATATCCGGCGATTGCTGGCGTCCAGCCCCATGCCGGGGCGGGTGAGCGTCACCTTCGAGCGTGAGCCGAACTACTTCCTGGGGTGCGGGACGATGGGCCACACCTACCAGGTGGTGGTGGTGCGCCACCGGCCCAGCGGGGACCTGGCCGGGATTGGCTGCCGGGCGGTGCAGTCCCGTTTCATCAACGGTCGCGAGGAGAACGTGGGCTATTTGAGCCAACTCCGGGTCGCCCCAGGCTTCCGCGGCCGCTGGCTCGTCTCCCACGGCTTCCGCCTCCTGCGTGCGTTGGACGCCGACGGACACGTCGCGGGCTACGTGACGACCATCGTGGAGGAGAACCGTGTGGCGCGTGGCCTCCTGGCCGCGCGCCCGCGGCCCCACTTTCCGGTCTACCGGCAGGTGGATACGCTCTGGACCCTGGCGCTCATCGTGCGGGGACCGCAGGCAGCGCCGCCTGGACCCTACCAGGTCCGGCAGGGCACGAGAGCGGAGCTGGGCGCTATCGTGGCGTTCCTGCGGTGGCACGGGGCGGCCAAGCAGTTCTTTCCGGCCTACACCGAGGCGGATTTCCTCGACAGCCCCCTGACCCTGGGCTTCCGGGTGGAGGACTTCGTGGTCGCCTACCAGGACGGCGCTCTGGTTGGCATCCTGGGCCTGTGGGACCAGTCGGCCTACAAGCAGACGGTGGTCCGCGGGTACCGCGGGCTTCTGCGGTGGGCCAAGCCCCTGTACAACGTCGGCGCGTGGCTGGCGCGGTTCCCGGCGCTGCCGCGGCCCGGCCAGCCGGTCCACGCCGCCTACGCCAGCTTCATCTGCGTGGCCGACAACACCCCGGAGGTTTTCCACGCCCTGCTGGGGCACGTCTCCCGGCTGGCAGCAGCGCGCGGCTATCACTACCTGATGGTGGGGTTGGCTGCCAGCGACCCCCTGCTCCCGGTGGCCCGAGAGCGTCCCGCCATCGCATACCCCAGCAGGCTATACACGGTCTGCTGGAAGGAGGCAGGCGACTTCCATGAGCGACTCGACCGACGCGTTCCCTACGTCGAAATCGCCGCCCTGTGAGGCCAGGACCGGGGGCAACGCCGCGGCGGGAACGGGAGAGCAGATCCCGTCCGGCGTAGCCTGCCACCTTTCCGGGCGCATCCAGCGGGTGGCCGACCTGACCGCCGACGACCGTGACCAGATGTACCGGCTGCTGGCCGCATACTTCGCCCAGGTCACCCCGGCCGGGTTTGCGCACGACCTGCGCGAAAAGGAGTGGGCCATCCTGCTGGCCGACGCGGAGACGGGCCAGATCCAGGGCTTCTCGACCCTCATGCAGCTCCGGGTGGCGGTAGACGGACAGCCGGTGGTGGCCTTTTTCTCTGGGGATACCGTTATCGCTCGCCCGTACTGGGGAGAGACGGTCCTGCCCCGCTTGTGGGCGCGGCATGTCTTCAGCCTCGCCGCCGCCGTCCGGGACGCCCGGCCCTACTGGTTCCTGATCAGTTCGGGCTATAAGACCTACCGGTTCCTGCCCACCTTCTTCAAGGAGTTCTATCCCACCTATGCGCGGCCGACGCCGCCCACGGTGCAGCGCCTGTTGGATACCCTGGCGTTCGCCAAGTTTCCGTCCGAGTACCGCCCGGCACGGGGCGTGGTGCAACTGGCCCGCGCCACCCCCTTACGTCCGGGCGTGGCCGACATCACCGCCCGGCGCCTCCTGGACCCCCACGTCGCGTTCTTCCTCGCGGCGAACCCCGGCCACGGCGACGGTGACGAGCTGGCCTGCATCACGGAGCTTACCCCGGACAACCTCACTGCCGCCGGTCGGCGCATGCTCATGGACCATCAGGGAGGAGGGTTATGGTGAGAGGGAACTCGGCCGTTATCCGTCTGCTCCTCGCCGTGGTGTGCGCCGGTCACGCCGTGACCGGCTTCGCCGCGCTGCTCTCCGGAAAGCCCGCCCTGCGGTTCGGCGCGGCGTTCTACGGGGCACGCTTCGAGCCCAGCAGCCAGTTCCTCTACATCATCAGGCCCCTGGGCGCGTTCATGCTCGGCCTGGCGTACCTGCACTACCTGGCCTTCTTGAACCCCTGGCAGTACCGGCGGGTCATTGACGCGACCCTCCTGGTGTTCGCCCTGCGGCAGTTCCAGCGCATCGCTTTCCGCCGGGACGCCTACGCCGCCTTCGGCATCCCACCGCGGCGACACTGGACCCTGACGCTATCGCTCCAGGTGCTGGCGGCCGCGCTGTTCCTGGCCCGCCTGGCCCTGAGACCGCCGGGGGAGGCCGCGACCACCGGGACGTCAGACCCCGCAGCGCGCTGAGCGACCCGGAGCCGCGTGGTGTTGGATGATCTGCTGCGCGTGGTGAGCAACGGCCTGTGGTGCCTGCTGTGCCTGCCGGAGGCCCTTGCCTTCCGCCGGGCGCTGGGCGACGTGGCCGGGACGCAGTGGGCGCTGCTCCGGGGCCTGCTCGCGCGCCACGCGGAAACGGAGTTTGGCCGCCGCTACGGTTTCGCCACCATCCGCTCTGCCGCCGAGTACCAGGCGCGCGTGCCCCTCTCCACCTACGATGACTACCGGGATGCCGTGCAGCAGATCGCCGCGGGCCAGCGCCGCGTGCTGACCATGGACCCGGTGGTGCTGCTGGAGCCGACCAGCGGCTCCACCGCGCCGACCAAGCACCTCCCCTATACGGCGGCGCTCAAGACCGAGTTCCGGCGCGCGGTGGCGCCCTGGCTCGCGGACCTCTACCGGCACGTTCCCGGCCTGCTGCGGGGCCAGGCGTACTGGTCCGTCACGCCGGTGGCTCGCCGCAACGAGCGCACGCCGGGGGGCATCCCCATCGGGTTCGAAGAGGATAGCGAGTACTTTGGGGGCCTGGAACGGGTGCTGGTCCACCGCATTCAGGCCGTGCCGCCCGCGGTCCGGCTCATCGCCGAGGTCGAGGCGTTCCGCTACACCACGCTCCTGTTCCTGCTGCGCAGCCGGCGCTTGGCGCTCATCTCGGTGTGGAACCCCACCTTTCTCACCCTGCTGGTCGGACGGCTCCCGGTGTGGTGGCCCCGGCTCGCCGATGATATCGCTGCTGGCACCATCACCCCGCCCGGCCCGCTTCCCCCGGACGTGGCGCAGCAACTGATGGCTGCGCTCCGCCCGGACTCCCGCCGGGCCGCAGAGGTGCGGGCCGCGTTGCAGGCCAGTGACGGGCCGGCCGAGGTTCACGCTCGCCTGTGGCCGTACCTCCGGCTCATCAGTTGCTGGTCTGACGGCAACGCGGCCCTGCCCGCTGCGGATCTGGCGCGCCTCTTCCCGCAGGCGCGGCTCCAGGGGAAAGGGCTGCTGGCAACGGAGGGCGTCGTCTCCTTTCCCCTCGTGGGCCAGCCCGGCGGCGTGCTGGCGCTCCGGTCCCACTTCTTCGAGTTCCTCCCGTCCGACGACCCACCGGGGCAGGTCGCCAGCGTCCCGCTGCTCGCCCACGAATTGCAGACAGGCTGCCGGTATGCGGTGGTGATGACGACCGGCGGCGGGCTGTACCGCTACCAACTGCACGACCGCATCGAAGTGGTCGGGCACTTTGGCGCGTGTCCCCTCGTGCGGTTCGTCGGCAAGGAAGCCCACGTTTCCGACCGGTTCGGCGAGAAGGTGAACGCTGGTCATGTTGAGGCAGCACTGACCGCGCTCCTGGCCCGCTACGGCCTCCAGCCGGCCCTGGCTATGGTCGCGTGCGACGAAGCAGAGGGAACGCACGCCTATACGCTGTTCATTGAGGAGCAGCAGCACCCGGATGCCGTCCTCCGCCAACTGGGGGCAGACCTGGAGGCCGCCCTGCAAGAGAACTATCACTACCGGTACTGCCGGGACCTGGGGCAACTGGGACCCCTCCGCGTCTTCCGTATTGCGGAGCAGGGGCTGGAGACCTACTTTGCGACCTGCCAGGCGCAGGGGCAGCGGCTGGGCGATATCAAGCCGGTCATGCTGCACCACGCGGGCGGATGGTCGCGGGCGTTTCACGGAAGCTTGCTACCACCGGCAGGCCCTGGGGGAGAACCTCGCGCAACGCCTAGTGCAGGATCAGGAGACGTGTTTGGCATGGGCAACCGGTAGGGGCGCATGGCCATGCGCCCCTACCACCGCCCGATTCCCTATGACCTCCCCTGATTCTGCACTAGGAGCGTCGCAGGCGGGACCGGCGCCTGATCGGGGCCGGGGCAGGTCGGCGGTCATACCGGGGCGTGATGGCCTCCCCGTTTCAGGCGACGCGCTTTGCCGCCAGTCCCCCCAGCTACCGGAGGGTGTCGTCGGGCAGCAGCCGGTGCAGCACCGGGCTCTGGAACTCCGTCGCCAGGCAGTCCATGTAGATGACGTCGTAGGGGCGGCCGCCCAGGCGGCGGGCTTCGCGGCGGCGGCCCATGACCCGAAACCCGGCACGGGTGTACGCCCGGATGCCGCGCTCGTTGAAGCTGTAGACGTTCAGCATGATGTTATGGAGGCCCAGCGCGGTGAAGCCGTAATCGAGCATCAGGACCGTGACCTCGGTGCCGTAGCCCTTGCCCCAGCAGTCCTTCTCCCCGATCATGATGCCGAACTCGGCGGTGCGGTTGTGCTGGTCAATGCTGTGCAGATTGGTGCCACCAATGGGCCGGAGGGTCGCACGCTCGTAGATGGTGAAGTGGACCTCCCGCTCGCTCCCCTGGCTGACGCGCTGGTACCACCCCTCTTCCGCTTCCCAGGTCATAGGGCGCATCGGAACGGCGCCGAGGGTGCGGATGACCTCGAAATCGTTGATCCACTTCAGGTAGAGCGGCAGCAGGTCGCGGCGGTGCGGCCCCAGGGCGACCTGCTCACCGACGATGTTGAGGATAGGCTCACTGGCTGGTGACGCCATGCCGTACTCCTTTGTCTTGAGCAGGGTGACAAAGTACCGTAGGGGCAGGTCTCAGACCTGCCCCTACCACGCCGCTCTCTGCGTGCCTGCTGCGGTGCAGCGTTACGTGCGAGCGCCCACGGGGAGGTCAATGCGGTGCTGCGCCAGCTCGGCATCGATCTGGGCCGCGGTGCGCTCATCGGGCTCCACCAGGGGCAGGCGGGGCTTGCCCACGTTAAGCCCGACCCGGTTGACGCAGTATTTCACCGGGATGGGGTTAGCGATAATGAAGAGCACGTTCACCAGGGGCAGCAGCCGCCGGTGGATGGCCGCGGCTTCCTCAGTGCGGCGCGCCAGGAAGAGGTCGATCATCTCCTTGATTTGCACGCCGACCAGGTGGGAGGCGACGCTCACCACGCCGTAGCCCCCCATCGCCAGGATCGGGAGGGTATCGCCGTCATTGCCGCTCCAAACGCGGAAGCCGGGCCGGGCGCCGTCGATGATCTTGGTGATCTGGTCGAAGTTGGCGCTGGCTTCCTTGATGCCCACGATGTTCTCGATCTGGCTCAGGCGGATGACCGTGGCCGCCTCCAGGTTGCGCAC
>JACQUQ010000049.1 GCA_016210175.1 Chloroflexota bacterium
CTCTGTCAATCCTACTGTGATGGGTTCCACCCCGCCGCCCTGAAGGGCGGGCCCGCCGTTCACGGCGGCGGTCTCACCCATCAGTTCACGGCTGACAGAACACTAGGCCGGACGTGCGGAATGGCGGGATGGCGTACCCCACCCCAGCCCTGCGGCCCCTTCCGGGCGTGCCAGACACTCTGGGGGGAGGTGAGCCGGGAGCGCCGGCGTCCGCCCCATGAGGTCCAGGCGGTGCAGGTGATGGCGTGACCTCGGGGATGACCCTCCCCCTCGGCATGGACGGTCGGGCCGTGGACTCCCCCAGACTACGGAAGCTGTCTTATGTGCGGGAAGGGAATAAGGCGCACCTCTGCGGTGTCGGCCTCGCTCTCTGGCGGTGCGGTGAGGTCCTGCAACTGTGCGTCAGCCGCGGCCAGCAGGCGACGCAGATGGCCCACCTCCCCCGGCGCCAAGGTTAACGTTTTCTGGGGATACCATCCGAGGACGGCGTCCCACGCCTCCAGGCGCACCACGACCTCCCAATCGCTACTCTCCCGCTGCTGGAGGAAGACCGCAATCCGGCTCTGGGGCGTACCCGTTTCCACGCGCTGCCCTTTCGGCGTCCCGTCCATCGCCGCACCCTCAGCAAGGAGTGCTCCACCTGACATGAATTATTGTACTATAGCCAAGCGCTGTGAGCACACCACAGGGGCGCGAGGGAGACCCCGACACAGGGTTTGTATTCCCTCCGTCGGGCCGCTAGAATGAAAGCACCGATCCTGCCGACGAGGACCGTCCATGTCACCGGTATCGCTCTCGCTCCTGGGTATCCTGGCGCTCTTCCTGAGCGCCTGTGCGGGCTCGTCCAGCACCCCACAGCCCACGCCCACATCCGCGCCGCCTACCCCAACGCCTTCCCCCACCGCGGAGGCGCCAGCGGTGGTCTTTTCGACCCCGCCGCGGCCGCTCCAACTCCCGCAGGACGATGCCCCCCACCGGGACCCGCTGGAGTGGTGGTACTACACCGGCCATCTGGAGGCCGATGGCGGGCGTCGCTATGGGTTCGAGTTCGTGATCTTCCAGCGGCTGGGCCAACAAAGCCAGAACGGGGCTGCGGGCTATGTCGGCCACTTCGCCATTACTGACCTCGTCCGCAATCGCTTCGTCTTAGCCGAGAAGCTGAACCTGGCCCCTCTGCCGGAAGAGGGAGGGCGAGGCTTTGCCCTCACACTGGACGGCTGGTCCATGACCGGGTTCGACGGTCAGGACCGTATCACGGCGGACCTGGAGGGCTACCGGCTGGACCTCTCCCTGAAGGCGGCCAAACCGCCGGTGGCCCACGGGACCACCGGGTACATCATTGTGGCCGAAAAAGAGAATTCGTATTATTATTCGCGTACACGTATGCAGGCCACCGGGACGCTGACCGTGGAGGGCGAGGCGGTGCCGGTGCGTGGGCTGGCCTGGTTCGACCACCAGTGGGGGCAGATGACGCTCGCCGGGAGCGGAGGCTGGGACTGGTTCGCCCTGACACTGGAGGACGGGACGGAGGTGATGATCTCCATCATCCGGGCCGCAGATGGGCGGCGCGTCGCGGCCTACGGTACCCTCGTTGACGCGCAGGGCACGGCGCAGCACCTCCCGGCGGAGGACCTGCGGGTGCAGAACAACGGCATCTGGATCAGCCCCAAAACCGGCGCCAAGTACCCCATGGGCTGGACGGTGGTCCTGCCCAAGCAGGGCCTGGATCTGACCATCACCCCGGACCTGATGCAGCAGGAGCTGGACACCTCCGCATCGACGGGGGTCATCTACTGGGAGGGCAAGGCCACGGTGCGGGGCTTTCAGCAGGGGATACCTATGGGTGGCATGGCCTACGTGGAGTTGACGGGGTATGCGCCGCAGCCCGCGCGCCAGGGCAGCCGGAGCGCCCCCTAACCGCGGCTACGGCTCCTCCCTGGAGGCCCATTCCGGGAAGAATACGGTCGGCCAGGCCAGTCCGATGGCCATCACGGCTAGCCCGGCAAGGAGCCCGCTGAAGTAGAGCAATCCCAGGATCGGTCCCCGGGCCAGGGACCCGTGCAGCCCCGGCAGGTACGTGACCGGGATCGCGCAGGCAAGGGTGATCAGAAAGCCCAGGGCAACGATGAGGGCCCGCCAGGTCAGGCTCGGTTGCATAGGAGGCTTCCCTTCAGCGTGGGGATAGCACTGCGGCAATCCGGGAACGGCCTGATTATACCAGAGTCGTCGGCGGTGGGGGAACTACCCTGCCCGCCGGGTCCGCGGCCTTCCGCAGGTGCGGGAATGCTCGTGTCCCTCCAGTCCCACCGGGTGGTGGAGGGGCAGCGTTTCGGGAAGAGATGGAGGCGTGATGCCCTGGGTGGGCACCCTGCCGGGAAGGAGGAGCGCATGGAGCGGGAAGAGTTCTCTCCGGTCGAGCAGCGTACGGTCCTTGGGCGACCCCGCATCGCGGAAGTCGAGGCCTTCTTGGAGGAGCCCTGGCACGTCCCGGCCCTGCGGGACGAAGCGCAGCAGAAGTACGAGGCATGGATCGCTCTGGCTCGTGCCGGGCTGGTCCGTAATGCCGAAAGCTGCCTGACGGATGTGTGGGAGCTGAAGCGGCAGGACCACCTGGCGAGCTTCCTGGAATTTGCCGAGCGCACGGGCATCCCCTTGCACCCTCTGGACTACGTCGAGCCGTCCCAGGTCCAGCGCGGGGTGTACTGGATCGTGTGGCGCGAGCGGCCGGGGCAGTCGTGGGCGCAGCGGGTCTTGAAGCGGGTGGGGCAACACCTGGCGGGCAAGCTGCCGTGGATGGGCGGGCGCTTTCGCATGTACCCGTTGCGGCATGCCGGGACCATGGAGCGTTTACAGAGGTTCCCGCCGGAGGTCGCCAACTGGGCCTACCTGCTGGGCCAGCGGGCCGAACTGGAGGAGGCGGTGGTCTTTGAGCAGGTCTTCGAGCCCGACCCCATCCTGGCCGTGCTGGTGGGCGGACGCTGGTTCGAGATCACCCGCTGGGAGTGAGCCTCTCACGTGCTGGGTACAATCTGAGTACAAGCAGGGGATACCAAGCAGGCAGGGGGCGGCGCGGGCCGCCCCCTCTGGTTTGCGGGTGGCCGGTTATTGACCGGATGGCGGGCTGGAGACGAGCAGGACATCTCCCGTCGCCGCATCGACGGTGATGGTCCCTGCCGGGCGCTTGTCCATCGTGCTGACCAGGTCTACCTGCCAGACGGCCACCTCCCGACGCTCCTGCGTGGGGATATCCAGCAGGGAGGTTTCGATCAACCGTGCTTCCACCGCGTCAGCATTGCGCGCCACCTGCACAGCTGCGGCAATCGCCTGCTCCCTGCTGATGTACTGCCGGGCAGAAGGCTGGGGCGTGGCATCGACCGGCAAGAGCCTTGCCTGACGCCGGAACCGCGCCTCCGCCCAGTCGGAGATTGCCTGTATCTCGGCCTCACTCGCCGGCTGGGTGCCGCTCCCGCTCAAGAGGAGCCGGCCCGGTGCGGTCCGCTCGAAGGGCGCCAGGCGGTCCAGCCAACCGTAGAGCCGCTCCAACTCCTCGGTCGTCAGCCAGCCCCAGCCGAGGTCCCGGACCTCGCCGCCCCCGCAGCGGCTGCTGCTGGCGAAGGCCAGGCCGTAGACCTCGACCTGGAGATTGAGGCAGCGGCCGGTTCCCTTCTCGTCCTCTTGCTCCCAGGCCAGCGCCAGCCCCCAGGAGGCCCCGCTGCGGCCATAGCGGAACTCCTGCTGCACCAGGCGGCCCCACGCGGCGATGGCCCGCTGCCAGGCGGGCGCGGTCACCTCATTGCCGCGCCCATCGAAGACCACCCACCCGGCCTTGGTCTCGGCCCTGAAGAGCGCAAAGCGGTCGCGGAGGGAGGTGAATTGTGTGACGCGCCCCACATCGTTGCTCAGCGGGCGCAGGTCGGCCGCGGGGCTGCCACAGGGACCCGCCAGCGGCCCCTGGTCCGCGGCCAGCGTCAGGCAGAACCGGCTGCCCGGATCGCTGCCTTCCCACCAGGACAGGACAGTGGCGCGGTCCTCGCCCCGCTCCACAGGTGTCTCCACGGTGGCCGTGAAATGGCCGACGCTGAGCGCCGCCGGCGAGTCGGGCACGTCGCACCGGGGCGTGACCACCGTACCCGCCGGAAGGCTATGGGTCTGGGCAACGGGCGCTCGGACCTGCCCCTGGTCTCCCGGCAGCGTCACCGCCAGGGCGAGCGACCCCACGGGTCCAGCTCCGCACCAGTTGCTCCACACAAACCGGACGGTAGCCTGCTGTCCGGGCGGCACGACAGCCGGATTCTCCGCGAGCTTGTCCTCCATGTGCAGGTAGGCGACGGGCAAGACTTGCCCTGCGGTATCTACCACCTGGACGTGGGGAAAGCCCTGGAGGGTGCACGGCATCGTGCCCTGGTTGGTAAACACCATGCTCCCAGCCAGTGACCCGCCAGCGCCCTGCCAGTACGCCTCCGCCTGGAGGTCGGCGGCACGACAGGGCCGCAGTTCGGCAGCCGGAGCAGGCTGCTGGTCCCGGTTGCTCGCTACTTTCTGGCCCGCATCCGCGCGTGTGGTACAACCGGTAACGATGATTGCCAGGATGAGCAGGCCACCGGTGGTCCATCCCCTCATGCGACATACCCCTTTATCAGGAAGATGGGACTGCATAGAGAGAGACGGAGCGCAGGGCGATTGGGTTCCCACCGTCACGCCGCAAAGCAGAAAAAGAAGGGAACATCAGCGGCGACGTTCCCCCTTCATGACGTAGGCACAAGCAAGGCGGAGCGGCAATGGCCGCTCCCGCGATTTCTTCGAAGAGTGGAAGGAGCCTTACGGAAAGAGCCGGTCAATATCGTCGCGGACACTCCTGGCTCTCAAGACCGCCTCTATCGCCTCCTGCCTTGCCCCTTCCCATAGCAGATCGTAGTCAGCCCTCTCTCGACTCGCTCGGAGCGCATCAAGCACATCGCCGACGATAGCGACCTCCTCCCTTGTCTGACTCCGCAGCCAACCTACGAGGAGCCGGTGATCGTCGCGTGAGCGTGTCGGAGTAAAGAGACGCCTGTCTGCCAGCCGCTTCCTGGTGTACAAAAAGACTGAGTAGTATGCCCGACTTACTGCGTTTCGGACATCTACCTCGGCCATTACTCGTTGCCTGGTGAGATTCTCGGCGAAGACGAGGAACTCAGTTGGATCGAACACGGCTTCTGTTTAATCTTTCTGAAAATAGATGCACTCCAACATTTCTGGCAAATATTATCCGCTCGTTTTCCGGCAACTGCCGATTAATCTCTACTCTTCGCGCGCCGATCTTTCTCCACCAGTGCATCATCTCTGCAAAATCTGCACGCACCCCGACGGAAAAGACGATCTCCGTCCATTCAGAGGTTTCTTGATCGGTAATGGCATCAAGCGTTATGTTGGTAAACGGGGCGCCCGCCGCTATCATGTCGCGTAGAATAGCCGCCATGCGCTTGGCAAGGGCAGCAAGTAGTTCAGAGGATTGCAAGAACTCGGTGGCGGCTGGCGTTACCTTCGAGACGACCGTCGCCAGCGCGGCGCGCCGCGTGGAAACTTTACGCCCCCGCTCGTTATGGAACTCAGCCCTGTTTTTCCATTCCGTCTCGGGGGCGAGGGTAGCCAGCGCGGAGGCGCGGTCGTACGGCTCGATCTGTACGACGTCCCCGGCGCTCAACGTCTCCGGTGCCTGGTCGGGGCTGGCGATCTCCCGGCCGTTCAAGATCACGCGAGCGACGCCCCAGCCCTTCGTCTTGATAGCCTGCCAGACCGTCTCGACGAAGGGGGTACCGGGCTCAATCTCCTGGTCGCCGATGTACGCCTTCTCCGGGTCCCGTTTCATGGAGGGTTCCTGGGACATGGGATTCCCTTCTCGATACCGGTCTTCGCCTCCACCAGACTTCGGCGCCCATCTGCGCCCACAGCCAGATTATCGCATACCACATTTCCGGTTGCTACCCCAATCCGTGAACCTGCCCCTGCTCCTGTAACCATTGCGCGAACTCCGCTTCCGGCTCTTCCACCCCCAGCAACCCGGCGGCGCGGCGGCGGCTGTGGATGCCCGCCGCCACCAGGGCGCGCTCGTCGGCTACCAGGCGGCTGCGGTCCTGGGGCAGCACCGGCGACCAGACCACCCCCAGCCGGTACGGGCCGTACCGCTCGCCGGTGTGCTGCTCCAGCAGGCGCAGGATGAGGTCATTGCGCCGCCGATAGGCCGCGGCCCGGATCAGGCGCTTGCGCCGCACCTTCTGCAACAGCGGGTGCAGCTCCATCTCCAGGGCCACCCCCGACAGGCTGCGAGCGTTGTCCCCAAAGGTCGTCCGCGGCGCCTCGGACAGGTCGTGCAGCGCCCGGTACAGCAGGTCGATGTAGTCCACGTGCAGGCGCACGCCGCCCCCCTGTAAGAGGTCCAGCAGATAGGCCCGCGCTTGCTCCGGCAGCTCCCATATCGCGCCGGGCTGCACCGCGATGTCCTCGGCCTGCTCCACGTTCTCCAGCACCGCGATGGGATTCCCGGCGAGCTCCAGGATGCCCGCAAGCTGGGACAGGGCACGGTTCAGCTCCCGCGCCGGCTCCATGACGGGCGGCAGGTCGGAGACGCCCCAGAACTGCTTGGGCGCGGCCAGGTTAGGGAAGATCACGAAGGGGATCGCCCGGTAGGGGTTGGGCTTCTGCTCTACGAGGGCGTCATCCATCCATAGTTGGAACTCCTGGGCGGTCCAGACCTCAGTGACGGTGACCGCGGGCGGGGGCGTCCGACCACCCGTGGGGGCGGGGAGGCCAGAGAGCAGGGCAGCCTCCTCCGCGCTGAGGGGGTAGCGGGTGGCGACCCGCCAGACCCGTGCCGGGTCGTCGGCGGCCCACCACGCATAGAGCCCCTGGACATCCGGGGCGGTGACCCGCACCTGGCCCGCATCGGGGTCCCAGGTCACTTTGTAGCAGCCGTCGCCCAGGATGGCCGTATCCGTCTCGGTGGTGTAGTCCAGTTGCTGGAGGTCGTTGGCCTCGTAGACCTGGGACAGGACGGCTTCGGCCCGCCGCGCCCGCTCCCGGCCCTCGAGGGTGTCCTCCAGGGGCTGGACGGTGCAGGTCATATCGCCCAGCAGGTAGGCGGTGAGCTTGTCGATGAAGATGCGGGCATAGTTGAAGGTGAGGCGGCGCTCCCGCTGCCATGTCCGGGACGCCGGGGTGAGCCACTGGTCGCCGTGGTAGAAGTCCAGGTACTCCCGGTAGCGCTGGAAGCGCTCCCGGTCCAGGGTAGCAAGCTGCTGGGGGTGCATGGCGCTCCTTTCAGGACTGCGTGCTGAGGACTGAGGACCGAGAAGGGATGCAGCGAGAGGACTCGGCCCGCAGTCCCTTCGACAAGCTCAGGGCCGGCTCTTTTCCCTCAGTCCTCGCTTTCCGCCCGGCTGCCAGGATGCGGTGTACGGTGCGCTTGCTGATGCGGAAGCGCCCGGCCAACTCTCGGGCCGATAACCCTTCTTCCAGGAAGACGCGGAGCACCGTCTCGTTGCGGACTTCCTTCGTCACGTTGGTCGCGTTCCGGCTGCCCTCAGGCTGGTCGTAGCGGCAGCGGGGCAGGGGGCAGGTCAGGCAGGCGGGGTGCAGGTCACAGCCATCGTCATGGTAGCGCGTGAGTTCCGGTAGGGTATCCAGGACGGGGCGTGGCCGACGGATCATCGGTCTCCTCCAGGACTGAGCAATGAGGACTGAGGGCTGAGTTTCTCCTTCCACTCAGTCCTCAGTCCTTTCTACTCCATAGGGCGTCCGCGGGCCAGGCGGGGCGCCCGCGGGACGTAGCCCGCCGCGGCCTCCACAGCTAGGGCCAGGCTCATCAGGAAGTCATCATGGCCCTCGGCGGGGTCCACGAAGAAATTCATGGTCTGGTTGGCGCGGAAGGCGCTGCGGGCCCGCTCCAGTTCCCAGCGGCATTCCCGGTACTCCGGGGAGCCGTCGGCGGCGTAGAGCTTGAGGCGACCGGCGTTGACCGCCGCCAGGAGGCCAAAGCTCAGGCGGGACTTGCTCTGCGTCGTGAAGACGAAGGGCTGGACCACCGTCGGCCCCAGCGACCGCACCAGGAAGCTGGCGATGCCTGCTCCCACGCCGGTGGCATCCACCAGCACCCGCCGGCAGCGCCACACGTCCCGCAGCAGGGCGACCAGCTCTCCCAGGAGCTGGTGGTGGGGGACGCCGGTACGCCACAGGTGCTCCACCACCTCGATGCGAGGCTCCGGGAGCGCCGCGCTGGCCCCGGAGAAGTCCAGGCGAGCGATGGTGACGACGGTAGAATCCTGGCGGGGCTTGCGCCCCCGCAGCAGAGCGTCCTCCAGCCCGGCCGGGCCTTCCCGCAGCCCCTCCTCGGCCTCGCCCGCCAGGTCCACGCCCGCCACGTAGACCGCATCGTCCCGCACACCGGGCAGGATGGAAGCGGGCGCCTGGAGCCGGGGATGGGTCCCCTCCAGCAGGGCCAGTTGGCGCCGGTGCAGCAGGCCGCCGCCGCCCATCAAAGGCAGCAAAGCGTACTGCGTCTGGAACAGTGGGTGGTCCACCCCCAGGCGGGCTCGCACGCCCACCAC